>NZ_JANJFJ010000340.1:0-4785 GCF_024626565.1 Microbacterium sp. zg.Y909 | reverse complement strand
CAGCGCTCGGCGAACTCGGCGAAGTACGAGCCGTAGACGACGAATGAGGTCACACCGGCCTGGCGGGCGAGGCGCGCCATGCGCTGGGTGGGCAGAACGTTGGCGCGGTAGAAGAAGCCCGCCGCGGGCGCCTGCGGCGCGATGCGCTCGTCGGCGCCGGCGGCGTAGGCGACGGCATCCACACCGTCGAGCAACGCGAGCAGCTCATCGTCGGATGCCGTGGCGACGTCGCAGTACACGTACTGCACGCCGTCGAGCGGGTGGGCGGTCTCGGGCGGCAGCGAGATGGAGAGCACCTCATAGCCGTGCGCGAGGAGTTCCTGCGCCGTGGCGCGTCCGAGGAGGCCGGTGCCGCCGATGATCGCAACTGTGGACATGATGTATCCCTTCGTGATGGGTCAGTTCGCAGTTGTCATCTACGCAGCTGGCCTGTGGTCTGACCACAGCCTATAGGTTTCCTATGATCAGCGCGCGACCACTCGCGCCGGAAATATCCCTCCGTTGCCGGCCTCTTCGGCTGGGCGCGAATTGTACGCGAAGTGGTTCGAGCGTTCCCGGCGTGTCAGGATGGGGGGATTGCCGCGGTGTCGCGCCGCGGGAGAGGACCGACGATGACCCAGCCCATCACCAGCCCCGCTTCCGCAAAGCTGCTGCGCGCCGCAATCTGGGTCGCGATAGGCGCCCTGATCGCCGCAGCGTTCGTCTGTGTCGTCTGGGTGCTGTTCGGACCCGAAGAGCGACTCGTCGCCCGTGCATTCCTCACCATCCTGCTGCTGGCAGGCTTTGCCGGCGTTGCGATCCTCGAGGCCCGACTGGCGCCCGGCCGTCCGGCCTGGTTCGCGCTGGCGAGCATGGCCACCTGGGTCCTGACGCTGCTGATCGGCGCGTTCATGATCTGGATGCCGGAGCCCGACCGTTACTTCGGAGTCGGTGTCGATCGGTTCTTCCGGTTCCTCCTGATCGTGCTGATCCTGCAGCTGGCCCTGCTGCACGTGCGCCTGTTCACCAAGGCGCACGCCCGCTACGCGACGACCTTCACAACCACAGTGACCTATGTGACCATCGGACTCGTCGTCATCCTGGCGGTCATGCTGGTGCTGCCGCTGTTGCTGTCGGACTACCTCGAGTTCGAGGCGATCTACTGGCGGATCGTGGTCGCGCTGGCCATTCTGGCGGCCGTCGGCACCGCACTGGTCCCGCTCGTGAACGTGCTGTTCGCGCCCAAGCGCGAGCGCCCCAAGGCCGCCGCCTACGCCGGCGGACCCGCTCAGCCCCAGGCCGCACAGTGGCCCACGTACGCCGACGGTTTCACGCCGCTCCCCGTCATGCCTGACGGATCGCCGGACTGGAACGCGTACTACACCGGTTACCCGACCTACCCGCAGAACTACGCCGCCGCCGCGCCGGCCCCGCAGGCCATCGCGCAGCCCCCGGCCTACGACCCCCACGCCGCCCAGGCTGCGCCCGCGCAGACCGCAGACTGGCCTTCGCCGCAGGGCGAGGCGCCGCAGCAGCCGCAGGCGTATGCGCAGCCCGAGGGCCAGGAGTCCGAAGGTGCGATCGCGCGGGAACAGTACGAGGGCGACCAACCGTCCGAAGAGACGCGGCCGTCGACGCGCGCACCCGGTCAGCAGCCCTCGCTCAAGGGACAGACGGATGCTGCCGCTCCGGCGCCCGGCACCGACGACTTCCCGCCGGTGCCCCCGCGCCCGCCGCTGCCCCCGCGCCCCTGAGGCGTCACGCCCTGGCGGCGACAGGTGCACCGGCCCGAAGTGACGGGCCATGGCCGGCGTGCGCGTAGCGTGGTGCGCATGAGCCTGCAGCAGGAACTGGGAGCACTCGCCGTCGACATCGCCCACGAGGCGGGCGCGCTGGCACGGCGACGCCGCGAAGAGGGAGTGTCGATCGCCGCGAGCAAGTCCGCGCTGGCCGACATCGTCACCGAGGCCGACCGCGAGGTGGAGAACCTCATCCGCGAGCGGATCGCCGCGGCCCGGCCGGGGGATGGCTTCCTCGGTGAGGAGTCTGCCGCGGAGAGGGGCACCACCGGGATCACGTGGGTCGTGGACCCGATCGACGGCACCGTGAACTACGCCTACGGCATCCCCTCCTATGCCGTCAGCATCGCGGCGGTCTCGGGTGAGCCCGACCCCCGTGAGTGGCAGGCGCTCGCCGGGGTGATCCATGCGCCGGCGTTGGGCGAGCTTTTCCACGTCGTGCGCGGGGAGGGCGCGTGGCTGGGAGGGCAACGGCTCAAGGTGAACGCCGAAGTGAATCCGGCGGGATCTCTGCTGGCCACCGGGTTCGGCTATGACCCGGCCACCCACGCCGCACAGCTGGAGATGCTCGGGCGGGTCATGCCGCTCGCGCGCGACATCCGCCGCATCGGCGCGGCGTCGCTCGATCTGGCCTATGTCGCCGCGGGGCGCCTCGACGGATACTTCGAGCGCGGCCTTCACCCGTGGGACCACGCCGCCGGCGTGCTGCTGGTCGAAGAGGCCGGTGGCGTCGCCGCAGGCGTTCCGGGTTCCGCGCCCACGCGGGAGATGACCATCGTGGGAAGCGCTGAGCTTGTCGCCAGGCTTTCAGCCATCGTTTTCGCCGGCGCCGCCGGGAACAAAGCGACGACTCCGTAAGCGAGCTGAGCGCGACGTGGCATTCGGCGTCCGCGCGGGGTAGTGTTTACCTGATCGTTACTTTTCTCGCCCGAACGAGAACAGTGACGTCACCCCCCACCCGAAGACGTCCCTCGTCCCCGCGAGCGGCCGACCCGAGAGCCCCCTGATTTGACCCTCGACGCCCCGTCGGCCGTCGCCGCGCCTCTGCGCCGCTCCAGCCGTATCGTCACCACGCCTGCACCGCAGCCGGAGCGCGTGCTGACCCGCGCGGAGCTGCGCCGCCGGGCCGCTCGGCAAGCCGAAGTCCACGACCGGCGTATCGACGCAGACCCGGCGACGCCCGCTGCCCCGCGCGAGCAGGCGCAGTCCGATGTCGCAGCGGCGGATGCCGCGCAGACACACGCCGCAGAGCTGGCTGTCTTCCTGGTCGCTGCGGCCACAGTGGAGCTTCCGGCCGCGCTGGAGAACAGCGCCGCAGTTCTCCCTGAGGTTCAGGATGACGCTCACGACGACGCCGGTGCCATGCCGGTGGCATCCACCTTCCCGATCGCCTGCGCCGTGCCGCCGGCCGCCGTCCCCACTTCGCGACGAGCGCGCCGCGCGGCCGGTGCGTCTGCGCCGGAGAAGCTCGCCTCGGATGAGTTCGAGCGTGCGGCGCGCCTGTTCTGCTTCGAGGGTGGGGCGTCCGCCCCGGCGCCTGCTGCGGCGCCGCGGCTGGCTCGACCCGGGACCATCGCCCACACAGCCGGCGACGCGGCGCGCCCACCGCGCATGGCGCTGGCACGTCGACGACTCGCCGCGGCATCCGCCTCGCTCGGCGCCATGAGCGTGGTGGGTCTGCTCGCCATCGGTCTGACGACGCCCGCCGGCGCGATGGCGTCGGTGGCCGGCAGCAAGCCCGCCGGCGCCGCCTCGACGTCGCTGACGACCGCGGCGTCGTCCTCTCAGGACCACGAGGAGATCCAGGCGTTCGTGTCGTCGGCCTCGAATGAGAGCGTCGACCTGGCGCGGGACGAGACGTACTCGACGGCCACGATGGCCGACCTGGCGGCAGGCTCCGGGGTTCGCAACTTCGACAACTCGTTTCTGAACAACCCGAACTCGCCCGTGCAGTGGCCGTTCCCGGTCGGGGTGCCTTACACGTGGGGCTTCCAGATGCGCGACGGCAGCATGCACCACGGCATCGACTTCGTTCCTGGTCAGGGCGCCGAGATCCACGCGATCGCCGACGGCACCGTGCGCGTCGCGACAGAGGCCGGTGGCCTGTACGGCGTCCATGTCGTCGTCGATCACGTCGTCGATGGCGAACTCGTCTCGAGCCACTACGCACACATGGAATACGGCTCGCTGCGGGTGAAGGCGGGCGACACCGTCAAGGTCGGCGACGTGCTCGGCACCGTCGGTGACACGGGGTACTCCTTCGGCGCGCACTTGCACTTCGAGATCTGGCAGAACGGGACGACGAGGATCGACCCGCTGGAATGGATGCGCGATCACACCGCCGGGTGAGCTCGCGTTTCAGAGCAGGCCGCGGCTCTGATATCCTCTTCTAGTTGCCTGCTTGCGGGCAGCACGCCCCGATAGCTCAGTGGCAGAGCACTTCCATGGTAAGGAAGGGGTCGTCAGTTCAATCCTGACTCGGGGCTCGCAGCATCCACCGGATGCACGCGGCAGGGTAGCTCAGTTGGTGAGAGCGCACGACTCATAATCGTGAGGTCGCGGGTTCGAACCCCGCTCCTGCTACCGAAGAGAAAGCCCCGGATCCCCGGGGCTTTCTTCGTAGGTTCGCGGATCACGGTCCTCTCGTCGTGGCCGCGCAGGATGCTCCTGAGACCCGGGTCACGCCGTGATCAGCACCTTCAGCGCCTTCGTCTCCGCTGCGCGGCCGAACACGTCGTACGCCTCCTCGATCCTGTCGAGCGTGAAGTCGTGGGTGACGAACATCGACGCCTCGAGCTTGTGCTGCTCGACGAGCTTGAGCAGGGTGTCGGTGGTGTTCGCGTTGACCAGCCCCATGGTGATCGCGATGTTCGCGATCCACAGCCGGTCGATGGGCAGCTCGACCGGCTTGCCGTGCACACCGACGTTGGCCACGACGCCGCCGGGGCGCACGATGTCCAGCGCAGCGGCGAAGGTGGCGGGGATGCCGACCGCCTCGATGGCGACA
>NZ_JANJFJ010000339.1:0-4805 GCF_024626565.1 Microbacterium sp. zg.Y909 | reverse complement strand
TGAAGGTGCTGCACGAGGATGCCGGACTCGAGCGACTCATCGTCAGCACCTACCAGGCCGTCTCGGGCTCGGGCATCGCCGGCGCCGAAGAGCTGCTGGGCCAGGTCGAAGGTGTGCTGGCCCAGGGTGACACCCTGCGCCTGGTGCACGACGGCTCGGCCGTGGACTTCCCCCAGCCGGAGAAGTACATCGCGCCGATCGCATTCGACGTGATCCCGCTGGCCGGGTCCATCGTCGCCGACGGCGAGGGCGAGACCGACGAGGAGAAGAAGCTCCGCAACGAGAGCCGCAAGATCCTCGAGCTGCCCGACCTGCGGGTCGCCGGCACCTGCGTGCGCGTGCCGGTCTTCACCGGGCACTCGCTGTCGATCCACGCCGAGTTCGCCCGCGACATCACGCCCGACCGGGCGCGCGAGCTGCTGGCATCCGCCCCGGGCGTCGAACTCGACGAGGTGCCGACGCCGCTGCAGGCGGCGGGCAAGGACCCGGCGTTCGTCGGACGCATCCGCGCCGACCAGTCCGCCCCCGAGGGCAAGGGGCTCGTGCTCTTCATCAGCAACGACAACCTGCGCAAGGGTGCGGCCCTCAACGCCGTGCAGATCGCCGAGCTCGTCGCGGGTCGCCTCGGTGCCATCGTCTGACGCTGACGCTGACGCTGACGTCGATCACGACTGCGCGCGTCGGGCGACGCGGCGCGGTCCGGAGGCATCGCAGCGCTGACTAGACTGGATCATCGTGACTGAGACGTACGATGCCGTGCTCATCGGTGGCGGAATCATGAGCGCCACCCTGGGTACCCTCCTGAAAGAACTCCAGCCGGACTGGAAGATCGTCGTCTGCGAGCGCCTGGGGGATGTCGCCCTCGAGAGCTCCAACGCGTGGAACAACGCCGGCACCGGCCACGCGGCGCTGTGCGAGCTGAACTACATGCCCGAGGGCAAGGACGGCTCGGTCGACCCCGCGAAGGCGGTCGGCATCAACGAGCAGTTCCAGCAGAGCCGCCAGCTGTGGGCCACCCTCGTCGAGCGCGGCGTGCTCGATGAGCCGTCGACGTTCATCAACCCGACCCCGCACATGACGTTCGTGCGCGGCGAGAAGGACGTGGCGTACCTCAAGAAGCGCTACGAAGTGCTGAAGGGTCAGCCGCTGTTCGAGGGCATCGAGTACAGCGAGGACTCCCGCGTCATCAACCAGTGGGCGCCCCTGCTCATGCAGCGCCGCCGCAAGGGTGAGCCGTTCGCCGCCACCCGGGTGCCCGCAGGCACCGACATCGATTTCGGCGCCCTCACGCGCCAGCTGTTCGCCCACCTGCAGACACAAGACGTCGACGTCGTCACCAACTGCGAGGTCCGAAAGCTCAAGAAACAGAAGGACGGCACGTGGAACGTGTCGTACCGCAACACCGTGGGGCGCACCCCCGGCACGGTCAACGCCCGCTTCGTCTTCGTCGGCGCCGGCGGCTGGGCGCTGAAGCTGCTGCAGCGCTCCGGCATCCCCGAGATCAAGGGCTACGGCGTCTTCCCGATCGGCGGGCAGTTCCTCAAGACCACCAACCCCGCTGTCGTCGCCCAGCACAAGGCGAAGGTGTACTCGCAGGCATCCGTCGGCGCTCCGCCCATGTCGGTGCCGCACCTGGACACCCGCGTCGTCGACGGCGAGGCGTCGCTGCTGTTCGGTCCGTTCGCGACCTTCAGCCCCAAGTTCCTCAAGAACGGGTCGCTGCTCGACATCGTCACCCAGGTGCGGCCGGGCAACCTGCTCCCCATGCTCAAGGTCGCCGTCGACAACCCGTCGCTCATCACCTACCTCGTCGGCGAGCTCGCGAAGAACCACGCGAAGAAGGTCGACAGCCTGCGGGAGTTCGTCCCGACGGCCCAGGACGAGGACTGGGAGCTCATCCAGGCCGGCCAGCGCGCCCAGGTCATGAAGAAGGACCCCGAGAAGGGCGGCGTGCTGCAGTTCGGCACAGAGGTGATCGCCGCCGAGGACGGCACGATCGCCGGGCTCCTCGGCGCTTCGCCGGGTGCGTCGACCGCGGCCTCGATCATGCTCGGCCTGCTGAAGAGGTGCTTCCCCGACCGGATCTCCGAGTGGGAGCCGCGTCTGCGGGAGCTCATCCCCAGCTACGGCGAGACCCTCAACCCCCGACCGGATGTCGCGCGCGCCTCGATGGAGGCCACGGCCGAGGCCCTCGGCATCCACCCGTAAGGGCCCGGCGTGCGCCTGTGGTCATTGCACCCCGCGGTGCTCGACCGTGCGGCGCTCGTGGCCTGCTGGCGCGAGGGACTGCTCGCACAGGCCGTGCTCGGTGGCGCCACGCGGGGCTACACCCGGCATCCGCAGCTCGAGCGCTTCCGCGCCTGCGCTGACCCCGTGGCCGCGATCGGGCACTTCCTCGCCAGCGTGCAGACCGAGGCGACGGCGCGCAAGTACCGGTTCGACGCGTCGCGCATCACGCGCCCGGATGCCGCGAACCCCGAGATCCCGGTGACCGACGGGCAGCTGGCCTTCGAGCTGACGCACCTGCGGCGCAAGGTCGCCGAGCGGGCACCGGCGTGGCTCGAGCGCCTGCCGGACAGCGCCGGCGAGGTCCCGCCGGCCGCGCCCTCGTTCGTCGTGGTGCCGGGTCCCATCGCCGGCTGGGAACGCCCGTAACCCGGGCCGCGTCGGTTTCGGGGACGCTTTCGCGCCCCGAACGGTGGTGGCGCGGGTTTCGGGGGCGTTTTCGCGCCCCGAACGGTGGTGGCGCGGGTTTCGGGGACGTTTTCGCGCCCCGAACGGGGTGGCCCGGGTTCGGGGACGTTTTCGCGCCCCGAATGGTGGTGGCGCGGGCTCGGGGTCGGCGCGAGCGCCCGGATCAGAGCGGAGCGGCCTTGTCCCGCAGCACCTCCGCCTCGCGCTCATTCGCGGCGAGAGCCGCGGCGGCCAGCAGCTCGGACCGCGCCTCGTCCAGCCGTCCCAGTCGGCTGAGCAGCTCGCCGCGCACGCTCGGCAGCAGGTGCGATCCCTGCAGCGCGCCCTCGGACTGCAGGCGGTCGACGATCCGCAGCGCGGTGGCCGGGCCGGTGGCCATCGAGACGGCGACAGCGCGGTTGAGCTCGACCACGGGGCTGGGGGAGAGCCGCCCGAGCGCCTCGTACAACACCACGATGCGGTCCCAGTCGGTGGCGGCGACGCTGGGCGCCACGGCGTGACAGAGCGCGATCGCCGCCTGCAGCGCGTACGGTCCGCGGCCGCGGCCGGCGGCATCCGCCCGCGCCAGCGCCGCCTTTCCACGGACGATCTGCGCCCGGTCCCACCGGGTGCGGTCCTGGTCGGCCAGCAGCACGGGGGCGCCGTCGGGGGCCGTGCGGGCGGCGAACCGGGAGGACTGCAGCTCCATGAGCGCCACCAGGGCGTGCGCCTCGGGCTCCCGGGGCACCAGGCCGGCCAGCACGCGGGCCAGGCGCAGAGCCTCGCCGGCCAGCTCCTCGCGGATCCAGCGGTCGCCGCTCGTGGCGGCGTACCCCTCGGTGAAGACGAGGTAAAGCGTGCCCAGCACGCCGCCCAGCCGCTGCCGCCACTCGGTGGGCTCCGGGGTCTCGAAGGGCACGCGCGCGGCGGAGAGCGTCTTCTTCGCGCGCGTGATGCGCGCCTGCACCGTCGGCACCGGCACCAGCAGCATGCGCGCGATCTCCTGTGTCGACAGCCCGCCCACCACGCGCAGGGTCAGCGCCACCTGCGACTCGCGCGACAGCACCGGGTGGCACGCGATGAACACCAGGCGCAGCATGTCGTCGTCGATGGCCTCCCCGGCGTAGGGCTCGGCTTCGGTGAGATCCTGCGCGAGGGCGCGGTACCGCTCGTCCAGCGCGCCGCGGCGCCGCCACGCATCGATCGCCCGCCGCTTTGCGACGGCGGTCAGCCACGCCCCGGGGTTGCGGGGGACACCGGCATCCGGCCACCGCTGCAGCGCCTCGAGCAGGGCCTCTTGCGTGACGTCCTCCGCCAGCCCCACGTCGCCGGTGACCTTCGCGAGCGTCGCCACGATGCGCGCGCTCTCGATGCGCCAGACGGCGTCGACGGTGCGGCGGATGTGGTCGCCCGCGTCGTCGCCCCGGCCGCTCACCTCGCTCACCCGCTCGCCCTGTTCACGGTCGTTCGCGGCGCGGCTCGTCGCCGGTCACGACGCGTCGGCGGCCTGGCGCGCATCCAGCTCGTCGCGCCAGACCTTCTCCTTCTTCACATACTCGTTGTCCTGATAGTCCGCGAAGTCGGAGTCGTCGGTGAGGCGACGCACCTCGATCTTGTCGCCCGGGCCCAGCGGCGCGCGCTTGGCCCATTCGACCGCCTCCTCCTGCGTGGCGGCGTGGATCGTCCAGAACCCGTTGAACAGTTCGTGCGTCTCCCCGTAGGGGCCGTCGGAGACCACCGGCGCGTCAGCGGTGAACTCCACGACGGCGCCCTGCGCGGCATCCGTCAGGCCGTCGCCGCCGAGCAGCACTCCGGCCTTCATCATCGACTCGTTGTACGCGCCCATCGCGTTCATGACCTGCTCGAAATCCATGTCCCGGAAGTCATCGAAAGTTCCGCTGTTGCGCATGATCAGCATGTATTTGGCCATCGCCGTTCCCTTCATCGGTGGGCGCTTGCGCCCTCTACTATCGCGTCGAGCGGGCCGGAGCGGAATCGACATCCGCGTAGAATCCATGGGTGGCCAAACTGTACTTCCGCTATGGAGCGATGAACTCCGGCAAGTCGACGGCACTGCTGCAGGCGGCCTACAACTACGAGGAGCGCGGGCAGCGGGTGCTGCTGGCCAAGCC
>NZ_JANJFJ010000338.1:0-4836 GCF_024626565.1 Microbacterium sp. zg.Y909 | reverse complement strand
GTACGAATCCAGCAGCGCCGACATGCGCCACGTCTGCGAGATGTGGCGGTCGAGGCTGTGTGACTTGTACTGGGTGAGCACCACGAGCTGCCGCAACCCCGAGTTGATGAGGTTGGAGATGGCGAAATCGATGAGGCGGTACTGGCCGCCGAAGGGCACGGCGGGTTTCGCGCGGTCGGCGGTCAGGGGCATGAGGCGTTTTCCCTCGCCGCCGGCGAGGATGATTCCGAAGACCTTCGGCGTCGTAGGCATGGCTCAACACTATGGCCACCGATGGGGGCCTGCCAGCAAGGCGCGATCACTTGCGCTGTACTAGCGTTCGTGGCATGCGCGTAGACATCGTCACCAAGGAATACCCCCCGGAGATCTACGGCGGGGCCGGCGTCCACGTCACCGAATTGGTGAAGGCGCTGCGGTCCCAGCTGGAGGTGCGGGTGCGCGCGTTCGGGGCCGCTCGCGACGAAGAGGGGACCACGTCGTACGGCGTTCCGGCGGAGCTGGCATCGGCCAACGGCGCCGTGCAGACGCTCGGCACCGACCTCGAGATCGTCGGCGACGTCGCCGGTGCCGACGTGGTGCACAGCCACACCTGGTACGCCAATTTCGCCGGGCACCTGGCCTCGTTGCTGCACGGCATCCCGCACATCGTCACGGCGCACTCTCTCGAGCCGCTGCGGCCGTGGAAGGCCGAGCAGCTCGGCGGCGGCTACGCCATCTCGAGCTACATCGAGAAGACCGCCTACGAGGGCGCGGCGGCCATCGTCGCCGTGAGCGAGGGGATGCGTCAGGACATCCTGCGCAGCTACCCGACGCTCGATCCCGACAAGGTGCGGGTGATCTACAACGGCATCGACGTCGACGCCTGGCACCCCGTGTCGGACCCCGAGCTTCTCGCCGAGCTGGGGGTGGATGCCGCGCGGCCGAGTGTCGTCTTCGTCGGCCGCATCACGCGTCAGAAGGGTCTGCCGTACCTGCTGCGCGCCGCGGCCCTGCTGCCGCCGGAGGTGCAGCTGGTGCTGTGCGCGGGGGCCCCCGACACCCCGCAGATCATGGCGGAGGTCGAGGAGCTCGTGCGTGGCCTGCAGCAGACCCGCTCGGGTGTGGTCTGGATCGACCGTCACCTCTCGCGTCACGAGCTGTGCACGCTGCTGTCGGCCGCGACGACGTTCGTGTGCCCCTCGGTGTACGAGCCGCTCGGCATCGTCAACCGGCGACCGGTGGCATCCCCGAGGTGGTCGTAGACGGCGTCACCGGGCGTCTCGTGCCGATCGACCAGGTGCAGGACGGCACCGGAACGCCGACCGACCCGGAGCAGTACGTCGCCGACCTCGCCGCCGTGCTCACCGAGGTCGTCTCCGACCCCGAGCGGGCCGCCGAATACGGGCGCGCGGGCCGCGCCCGCGCTGCGGAGGCCTTCAGCTGGCAGGCGATTGCCGACACGACGGTCGCGCTGTACGCCGAGGTGACCGGCGGCGGCCGATAGGCTGGACGCATGGCTGAGGTTCTCGAGTTCTCCGACGTCGTCGTCCGCCGGAATGCCCGGGACATCGTCGATCATGTCGACTGGACCGTCACCGACGACCAGCGGTGGGTGATCCTCGGGCCCAACGGGGCGGGCAAGACGACCCTCCTGCAGCTGGCCGCGACGCTCATGCACCCGACGTCGGGCGTCGTGACGATCCTGGGGGAGCGGCTCGGCCGCACCGACGTGTTCGAGTTGCGTCCGCGCATCGGCTTCGCCTCGTCGGCGATGGCCCGACGCGTGCCGCCGGAGGAGACGGTGCTCAACGTCGTGCTGACCGCTGCGTTCGCGGTCGTGGGTCGCTGGAACGAGGCGTACGAGGACATCGACGAGCGTCGCGCCCTGCGCGTCCTGGCGGAGTGGAAGCTCGACCACCTGGCCGATCGCACCTTCGGGACGCTGTCGGACGGCGAGCAGAAGCGGGTGCAGATCGCCCGCGCCGTGATGACCGACCCCGAGCTGCTGCTGCTGGACGAGCCCACCGCGAGCCTGGACCTCGGAGCGCGTGAAGAGCTGCTGGCGCTGCTGAGCGGCTACGCGCAGGCGCCGACGACACCGGCAATGGTGATGGTGACGCACCACGTGGAGGAGATCCCGGTGGGATTCACCCACGTGCTGCTGCTGCGCGAGGGCACCGTCGTCGCTGCCGGCCCGATCGCCGAGACCCTCACCGCCGACAACCTCACCGAGGCGTTCGGCATGCGGATCGCGTTGCACGAAGAGGCCGGTCGGTACTCCGCCCGCGCCGAGGCGGCCTCCGCCTGACCGCACGTCGGGCGGCGGTACGCGGTGTGCCGCAGGGCTGATAGAATCGTTCCTTGGTGCATTCGCACCGCAGACTTTGACCGTTCTGGCAAAATCCAGAGCACCACCTCAAGGACACCTCATGAAGACTGACATCCACCCCGACTACCGCCCCATCGTGTTCCGCGACCTGGGTTCGGGAGAACTGTTCCTCACGCGCTCCACCGTCACCAGCGACAAGACGGTCGAGTTCGAGGGCACCGAGTACCCCGTCATCGACGTCGAGATCTCGTCGGCTTCGCACCCGTTCTACACGGGCAAGCAGCGCATCATGGACTCGGCCGGTCGCGTCGAGAAGTTCAACCAGCGCTTCAAGAACTTCGGCACCAAGTAAGTCGCCGCGAAAGGGCCCCGCTTCGGCGGGGCCCTTTTCGTTGCACCCGCCGGGCGCTCAGCGCACCGGCCAGCTGCCGTCGAGGCTGTCTTCGGGATCGAGTCGGCCGACCTTGATGAAGTACTCCGTGAGGCTTGCGGCCTGCGCTCGCGCCCAGGCGATCTGCTTCGTGTGCAGCTCCTGCGCCGTCGGGGGCAGCTGCGGTCCGAACCGCTCGGCGAGGGCCTGCGCGACACGTCCGGCGGCAACCGCGTCGGCGCACGCGTCGTGGGCGCCCTCCAGCGGAACGGCGTAGTGCGCCGCGACCGCCTCGAGCGTGCGCTTGCCGCGGCGGTACCGGTCGTGCGCCTTGTCGAGGACGAGGGGATCGATGATGGGCCCGGGGGAGCGAAGCGGGCGAACGCCGTGTCGCGCGGCCTCGTGCTTGAGCAGTGAGAAGTCGTAGCACGCGTTGTAGGCGACCACGGGGATGCCGGCGGCGAACAGCCCCCGCAGCATCTGCACGACGTCGGCGACGACTTCGGCAGCAGCCCGGCCCTCGGCGCGGGCGTGCGCCGTCGTGATGCCGTGCACCGCCGTCGCACCCTCGGGAATGTCGATGCCGGGGTCGGCGAGCCAGTCCCTGGCGTGCACGACGGCGCCGGAGCCGTCGATGACGCCGACGTGGGCGGTGACGATGCGGTCGGTCTCGACATCGACACCGGTGGTCTCGAGATCGAACACGCCGACAAGGCGCGTCCACGCGGGGATGCGCTCGGGCTCGGGAAAATCGAGGAGCGGCTCGGGTTGCCACATCGTCATGTGGACAACGCTAGAGGCGGGCGCCGACATCGACGGGCAGGCACACCGGCGCCGCCTCTTAGACTTGAGAGATGACGGCCCCGCACCCCTACGCCGACTCGCTGGCGCGCATTCCGGTGCGCCGACACGAGGTGGCGGTGCAGGGTGGCACGACCGCCTACTGGGAGTACGGCCCCTCCGCCGCGGAGCACACCATCGTGGCCGTGCACGGTTTCCGAGGCGAGCACCACGGCCTGGAGCCGGTGGTCGCGCACCTCGACGGCATCCGCGTGCTCATGCCCGACCTCCCCGGATTCGGCGAGACCGCCCCGCTCCCAGGTCGCCGCCACGATCTGGCGGCCTACGCCCAGTGGCTCACCGATTTCGTCGGCGCCACCGCCCCCGGGGCGGTCATCCTCGGGCACTCGTTCGGCTCCATCGTGGTCGCGGCGGCCGTCGCCGGCGGACTGGACACCCCGCGGGTGATCCTCGTGAACCCGATCGGCGCCCCGGCGCTGGAAGGCCCCCGCGGCATCCTCACCCGGCTGGCGGTGTTCTACTACTGGGCCGGTGCGCGGCTGCCTCGCCGCCTCGGCGATGCCGTGCTGCGCAGCGGCCTGATCGTGCGGGTGATGAGCATGTCGATGACCAAGACCCGGGACCGAGCCCTGCGACGCTTCGTGCACGACCAGCACGACACGTACTTCTCGCGCTTCGCCGACCGCGACGTGCTGCACGACGCGTTCCTCGCCTCGGTGTCCAACGACATCCGCGCCTACGCTCCGGCGATCCACCAGCCGACCCTGCTGGTGGCCGCGGTGCAGGACGACATCACGCCCATCGAGGCGGAGCGGCACCTGGCGACGCTGTTCCCCGACGCGCAGCTGGTCGAGATCGACGGCGTGGGACACCTCATCCACTACGAGACGCCGCGGCCGGCAGCGAAGGCGATCAGGCGGTTTCTGCAGCCTTCCGCCGACGGTACGCGTTGACGTTCATCCGGTTGCCGCAGTTGCCGGTGTCGCAGTAACGCTTCGAGCCGTTCTTGGAATAGTCGATGTACACCGACAGGCAGTCGTCGGCGGAGCAGATGCGCACTCGCTCGTAGGCATCCAGGCGGATGACGTCGACGAACGCCATCGCCGTCTCCACCAGGATGCGCGTGGCGAACGTGACGTCGTCGCGGGTGGCGTGGATGTGCCAGTCGTAGCCCTCGTGGATCACCAGCTGCGGCAGGGCGTGACCGTCGCGCAGCATGCCGTTGACCAGCGGCACGGCGCCGGAACGGTCGGTCAGCCAGAGTTCGTGCAGGCGGGGGCGGAGGGTGCGCACGGCCTCGAGTTCGCGCTGGTCGCCCGTGAAGGATCCGGTGTAGCGGTGCACCTCCAGGAACCGC
>NZ_JANJFJ010000337.1:0-4863 GCF_024626565.1 Microbacterium sp. zg.Y909 | reverse complement strand
TTTCGCCCGCCGCCCAGTTGCGCCGCTCGAGCACTCCGGCGACGCGCTTCAGCATTCCGCTGTGGAGCCGGAGGCGCTTGAGCGAGGGCGCGAGACGCTCCTCGATGTCGTCCGAGGTGGTCACCCGGCCGGGGAGAACGCTCGCGACCGAGAGCAACGCGACGTTATCGAAGCGGGCGGTGGCGTTGCCGGACACTGATCCTCCTTCGGGAGGTCGGTACATACCTCCTCGTAGGTTTTACCCCACTCCGTCTGTGTGTTGCCGGGGGTTGCGCTTCGCTCACCCGCCTGCTCTTGCTTGCCCGCCCCGAGGGCGTGCCGTCACGCGGACGTGCGCCCATCGCCGCCGTGGCCAGGGTGGCGGCAGGCGACTCGGTGAGGGACGGCAGCGAGCGCAGCCACCCCGCGATCGACGACGAATCCATGCGCTCATCTTGGCGGAGCGGGCCGCGCCGCGATACGGCTGCGCCGGGGAGGGGGCAACCGGGCAGGCCTGCCAGAATGGGACCGTGCACCCCTCCCGAGCCTCACGCGTCGTCCGCGGCGCGCTCGCGGCTACGGTGGCCACGTTCGTGGCACTGGTGTCGCACGTCACCGCCGGCGGGCAGGTGCCCGGCTGGATCGGCATCGTCGTCCCGCTGATCCTCTCGCTCGCCGTGTGCACCGTTCTGGTGGGTCGCCGGCTGTCGCTGTGGCGGCTCTCGCTCGGCGTGGGCGTCAGCCAGGCGCTGTTCCACACCCTCTTCGTGCTCGGCGCGTTCTCGCCCTCCGCTGCGGCGGGCGGCACTCCCGGTCACCATGCGCACGGCGCCGTCGCGTCGACCCCGCTCGCCGACACGCTCGTGTCGACGCCGCCTCCGGCGGATGCCGCGATGTGGCTGATGCACGGCCTCGCCGCCGTCGTGACCGTGGCCGCGCTGTACCGGGGAGAGCGCGCGCTCATCCGGATGCGGGCCGTCGCGGGGGAGTTCGCGCGCTGGGCGCGACGTCGTCTCATCCCCGCGGTGTGCCTTCCGGCGCCTGCGCCGGCACGCCGTCTCGCTACGTCCTCCGCAGAACCTGCGCGTCCGCTTCGCCTGCGGTTCGCCTCGTCGGTCGCCCGTCGCGGCCCACCGCTCGCCCTGACGTTCTGACATTCGCCGACGCCTCCCGATAGCGGGCCGCTTCGGCGTGTTCTGCGCTCGCTCCGAGCGCCCACTGTCTGCGCGCCCGTGTGCCGGGCGCTGGCGAAAGGTCTGTCATGTCCCCGTTCCGCAAGTTCACCGCCGGCGTGGCCGCCGCTGTCGTCGTCGTGCTGGCGGCCGCCGGCCCCGCCTCGGCCCACGACGAACTGTCGTCGAGCAGCCCGGCCGCCGACGAGCGGCTGGAAACCGCGCCGGCATCCGTGTCGTTGGAGTTCACCGCCGATGTGATGCAGGTGGGCGCGCTCGTCATGATCGCCGACGCCGACGGCGGCGACTGGGCAGCCGGCGAACCGGTCGTCGAGTACAGCACCGTGACGGTGCCGGTGGAGGAGGGCATGCCCGAGGGCGGCTATGAAGTGCGGTGGCGCGTCGTCTCGTCGGACGGCCACCCCATCTCCGGTGTGATCCCCTTCACGGTGGGTGACGCCGAACCGCTGCAGCGGCCGGCGGATGCCGGTGCCGACGCGGGCGCCGACGATGCGGCATCCACCGCTGAGTCAGAGCAGCAGAGTCAGAACACATCGCAGGACGGCGGCCTCGCGCGGGTCGCCGTCATCGGCGCGGTCGGGGCAGCGGTCGCTGTCGCCGCCTTCGCCGGCATCCACTTCCTTCGCCGCCGGCGCTCTGCCGGCGCCTCCGACGAGCCGGGCAACTGAGACCCGCGTCGGCTTCCCGAAAGGCAATTCTGTGATCACTCGCTCCACCCGCATCCGTCTCGGCGCTCTTCTCGCCGCCGGCGCCCTCGCCCTCACCGGCTGCGCGTCCGCCACTCCCGCCGCCGACACCGACACGGTCGCCGTCGCGGCGGGCGACGTCGTCACCATCAGCGACGCCTGGGTGAAGGCCGCAGAGTCCGGCATGTCCGCCGGCTTCGGTGAACTCATCAACGACAGCGACACCGACGTCACCGTGGTCTCGGCCACCACCGAAGCCGCATCGATGGTCGAGCTGCACGAAACCGCCGCCGACGATGGCGGTCAGATGGTCATGCGCGAGGTCGAGGGCGGCTTCGTCATCCCGGCGAACGGCGCGCTCACGCTCGAGCCCGGCGGCAACCACCTCATGCTCATGGGTCTCACCGCTCCGCTGGTCGCGGGCGAGGAAGTCGAGGTCACCCTCACGTTCTCGGACGACTCGACGTACGCCTTCACCGCACCCGTGAAGGACTACGCCGGCGCGAACGAGACCTACGAGGGCGAGGACACGCACGAGAAGACCGACCACTGATGGGCACCCGTGATCGGGCCGACCGTTCCGGTCGCCCCGGACCCACGCGGCGACAGTTCCTCTTCGGGGGAGCCGTCGCCGGTGTCGGCGCCGTCAGTGCCATCGGGATCGATGCCGCCCTGCGCCGCGCAGCCGACCCGGGGCAGGTGGATGCCGGTGCCTCGGTGCCGCTCAATGGCGAGGTGACCGTGCCGTTCTACGGCGCGCACCAGGCCGGGATCGACACCGACGCGCAGGCGCACGGCGTCTTTCTCGCGCTCGACCTGCTGCCCGGCACCGATCGGGACGGGTTGCGGCGGATGATGCGCATCGTCACCGACGACGCGGCGCGGATGACGCAGGGTCGCCCGGCGCTGGCCGACTCGGAACCGGAGCTCGCCGTGGCCCCGGCCCGACTGACGGTGACCTTCGGGTTCGGGCCGGGATTCGTCGCGCGCGCCGGCGCCTCGGGCCCGCGGTGGCTGGGCCCGCTGCCGCCGTTCGGCATCGACCGCCTGCAGCCGGAGTACAGCGACGGCGACCTCGTCATCCAGATCGCCGCCGACGATCCGATCACGGTCGCCCACGCCTCGCGGATGCTGCTGAAGGATGTCCGCAGCTTCGCGTCGCTGCGCTGGACGCAGCAGGGCTTCCGCCGGGCGCACGGCTCGGTGCGGCCCGGCACGACCATGCGCAACCTCTTCGGCCAGGTCGACGGCACCACGAACCCGCAGCCGGGCACCACCGACTTCGACACCGTGGTGTGGAACACCACCGACGGGTGGGCTGCCGGCGGCACCGGCATGGTCATCCGGCGCATCGCGATGGACCTCGACAAATGGGACCGCCTCGACCGACCCGGCCGCGACCAGAGCGTCGGACGGTTCCAGTCCAACGGCGCTCCGCTCACCGGCACCGACGAGTTCGACGAGCCGGACTTCGAGGCGACGACGGCTCTCGGGTTCCCCGTCATCCCGGAGTTTTCGCACCTGCGCCGCTCACGCAGCGACAATCCGCAGGAGCGCATGTTCCGCCGGGCATACAACTACGACGACACCCCGGCGGCGGGGCAGATCTCCAACGCCGGGCTCATCTTCGTGGCGTTCCAGGCCGACGTCGAGCGCCAGTTCGTTCCGATACAGCGGCGCCTCGATGAGCTCGACCTGCTCAACGAGTGGACGACGCCGATCGGCTCGGCCGTCTTCGCCGTCCCGCCCGGGTGCGCCGAAGGGGGGTACATCGGCGAGACCCTGCTCGGGTGAGCGGACGGGTGCCGGGCGTTGAGCGGGCGGAGCGAGACGAAACGCGGTGCGTCCGACAGTTTGCGGCGTTTCGTCTCGGGCGCTTCGCGTCCTCGCTCAACGACGGGGTGGGTTACAGGGCCGCGCGCCATACCGCTTCGTGCGCTTGCACGTAGCGGGAGACCGCCTGCCAGTGCTCGCCGTGTCCTTCGGTGAACATCGTCGCCCAGGGCTCGGTGCCGGCGCGCTGCGAGGAGCGCAGCAGATCGTACATCGCCTCGGTCCGCCGGATCATCGCCGCGGGGAGGTCGCTGCGCAGCTGCGCGTCCGCGCCGTATCCGTCGACGAACGCCGCGAGGTCGCGCGCCGACTCGTCGGGCGGGCGCGTGGTGTCGTTGAGGGTGAAGGCCTGGGCCGCGTAGGCGAGGTCCCAGAGGCGGGTGCTGGGAGCAGCGGCATCCCAGTCGATGAAGACCCATCGCTCACCGATGAGCAGGTTCCAGGGGGCGAGGTCGTTGTGGCAGATCAGCTCGTCGCCGGGCGCCGGGATCGCCGTCTGCCAGGTCGCGTCGGGCTCCGCGATGTACGTCGCGCTCGCGTCGTGGATGCCTCGGACGATCGACCCCGCCCGGTGCAGGTCGGCTTCCGAGAGTCGGCCGGCGTCGATCGCGAGCGTGCCCGGGATGAATTCCTGAACCTGTCGCCCCTGGTCGTCGCGGCCCAGAGGAGCGGGGGCATCGACGCCGGCGGCGCGGAGGGTCTCGACGTAGCGGACGACGCTCGGCGTCGCGGCCGTCCACGGCTTGCGGACGGTGTCGCCCACGCGCACGACGGCGGCGCCGCTGGCGTTGCCGCCCGTGAGGGCTTGCTCTTCGATCACCTGTGGAGGCTACCGGCTCGGGGACGCTCGCCCGGCGGCATCCCGCACTGCTCGCTCGCAGTTCGTGCGCGTCGGCGGCGCTTTATGCCGCGGGAACTGCCACCTGAACCGGACGGGTCGCCGCTCAAGTGGCAGTTCGTGCGGCTCGGCGGCGCCGCACGCAACAGAAACCGCCACCTGAACCGGACGGCGCGTCGTTCGGGTGGCAGCTCGTGCGGGTTGGGGCCGCGCCCAGCCGCGTCACCCCCGGCGCCCCACCCCCGCGTCGCGTGCGAGCACGCGGCCCTGCACCAGTCGCACCACCGTGATGAGCACAGCGCCTGCGGCGACCGTGACGGCCAGCGCGGTCACG
>NZ_JANJFJ010000336.1:0-4912 GCF_024626565.1 Microbacterium sp. zg.Y909 | reverse complement strand
CGCGGCGCGCCTGCAGAGCCTGTCGATCGGCTACCACACGCGCATGAGCGCCGCGATCGTGCAGACCAAGGTGGTGCGCGACGTCGAGAACGTCGAGCTGATGCTGCAGCAGGTGACCCATCCGCTGTTGTCGGCCACGATGGTCATGATCGGCGCCCTGTCGATGACGGCGATCGCCGTGCCCCAGTTCCTTCCGGTCTATGCGCTCGCGGTGCCGATCGCCATCGGCATCCGCTGGGGCATGCGCAACCGCTCCCGCACTCGCAACGAGGTCTTCCGCCGCGAGGTCGAGACGCTGTCGGCACGGGTCGGCGAGATGGCCTCGCTCATCCCCGTCACCCGCGCGCACGGCCTGGAGGAGACCGCCGTCACCCGCGTCAGCTCCGGCGCCGAGGGGGTGCGTCGCGCGGGCCTGCATCTGGACATGCTCAACGGCCACGTCGCCTCGATCTCGTGGGTGGCCATGCAGCTGCTCGGGGTCGGATGCCTCGTGCTCGCAGCGGTGTTCTCGCTCACCGGCATCCTTCCCATCTCGCCGGGCGAAGTCGTGCTGCTCTCGACGTACTTCACGCTGCTCACCCAAGGGCTCACCCAGCTGCTGATGCTGATCCCCGTGGGAGCCCGAGGCCTCGAGTCGGTGCGCTCCATCGCCGAGGTGCTGCAGGAGCCCGACCTCGAGCAGAACGAGGGCAAGCGGGCTGTGTCGGCCGTGACGGGCGACATCGTGCTCGAACGCGCCTCGCACCGCTACTCCGGCGCCGACGACGACGCCCTGCACGACATCGACCTGCACATCCCCGCCGGCCGCACGTTCGCCTTCGTCGGATCCTCCGGGTCGGGCAAGTCCACGCTGCTGAACATGGTGCTGGGCTTCCTGCGGCCGACGACGGGGCGCATCCTGCTCGACGGCGCCGACATGCAGCAGCTGGACCTGCGAACGGTGCGGCGGTCGGTGTCGGTCGTGCCGCAGGAGTCGGTGCTGTTCGAGGGCACCATCCGCGAGAACATCGCCTACGGCCTCCCCGATGTGAGCGACGAGCGCATCGAGCAGGCGCTGCGCGACGCCAACGCGTGGGAGTTCGTCAGCGCGCAGCCGCGCGGCTGGGACGCCGTCGTAGGCGAGCGCGGCGCGCGTCTGTCGGGCGGTCAGCGCCAGCGCCTGGCCATCGCCCGCGCGCTCGTGCGGGACCCCCGCATCCTGCTGCTCGACGAGGCCACCAGCGCCCTGGACCCCGAGTCCGAGGAACTGGTGAAAGAGGCGCTCGGCCGCCTCATGCGCGGGCGCACGACCCTCGTCGTCGCCCACCGCCTCTCGACGGTGCGCATGGCCGACCGCATCGTCGTGCTCGAGCACGGCCGCATCGTCGAACAGGGGACGCACGACGACCTGCTCGCCGCCGACGGACGCTACGCGCGCCTGCACATGACCCAGACCGGGCTCGCCTGACACGCGCCCCCACGACGACCGACGATCACCACGCGAAGGAGCGAACATGACGGATGCCACACCCCCACCCCTGCGGACGGCGATCATCGGAACCGGGGGCATCGCGCACGCGCACGCGCAGGCCCTCGCCGACCTGGCGCCGCGTATCGCGCTCGCCGCCGTCGTGGACCTCGACACCGATCGCGCGCGGGAGTTCGCTCAGAGGTTCGGCGCCGACGCGGTGTACCCCGACGCCGACGCCCTGCTGGCATCGGAGCAGCTGGACCTCGTGCACATCTGCACCCCGCCCCAGACGCACGTGCCGCTGGCGATCGCGGCGCTGCGCGCCGGTGTGCCGGCGCTCATCGAGAAGCCGACGGCGCTGAGCCTCGCCGAGATGGACGAGCTGGTCGCGGTCTCGCGCGAGACGGGGGTGCCGGCGCTCACCGTGTACCAGCACCGTTTCGGTGCGGGCGCACAGCGCCTGATGCGCCTGGTCGCAGACGGTGCGCTCGGTCGCCCGCTCGTGGCGACGTGCGAGACGCTGTGGCACCGCGGACCCGGGTACTTCGACCTGCCCTGGCGCGGCCGCTGGGAGATCGAGGGCGGCGGGCCGACGATGGGTCACGGCATCCACCAGTTCGACCTGCTGCTGGCCGTGCTCGGCCCCTGGTCGCGCCTGACCGCGTTCGCCGCCCGCCAGCAGCTGCCCACCGACACCGAGGACGTCTCGATGGCGCTGGTCGAATTCGACAACGGTGCGCTGGCGACGGTGGTCAATTCCATCGTCTCGCCGCGTGAGACCTCTCGGCTGCGCTTCGATTTCGCCCACGCCACCGTCGAGCTGGAACACCTGTACGGCTACACCGACGCCGACTGGACCTTCACCCCGGCCCCCGGGCACGAGCACCTCGCCGAGCTGTGGGAGAGCGACCCCGACGGCGGGCCGAGCGGCCACCGGGCGCAGATCGCGGCGATCGTCGACGCGCTCGCCGCCGGGGCGACGCCCGGGGTGGATGCCGCCGACGCCCGCCGCACCCTCGAATTCGCCGCCGCCACCTACGCGTCGGCCTTCCGCGGGGTGCCGGTGCGTGCCGGTGAGATCGCCGGCGACGACCCGTTCCTGCAGTCCATGGCCGGCGGCGCCGTGCCATGGCCGCCCGTCAAGCCCGCGATGGAGACCACCCGATGACCCTCGAGATCGACCACGACGACGCCACCGCGTTCACCGTCCGCGACGGCGACGTCGAGCTGCTGCGCTACACGTACGTGCCCGATTCGCCGCAGCTGGAGTCACCCAAGCCCTACCTGCATCCGCTGCGCACCCGTTCGGGGCGGCTGATGAGCCTCTACCGCCCGTGGGATCACGTGTGGCACAAGGGCATCGCCTGGTCGCTCCCGGTCGTCGGCGAGGAGAACTTCTGGGGCGGCCCCACCTACGTGCAGGGCCAGTCGTACGTGCAGCTGCCCAACGACGGCACCCAGGCGCACCGCCGCATCGAACAGCTCGAGGTGGATGCCGACGGGGTCGTGCGCTTCGCCCACGAGCTGGACTGGGTGAGCGAGGGCGGCATCCACCTCTTCACCGAGCGGCGCGCGGTCACCGCACGCACCCTCGAGGGCGGCGCCTGGGCGCTCACCGTCGACACCGCGATGACGAACGTGACCGACGCGCCCATCCCGATCGGCTCGCCCACCACCCGGGGGCGTGAGAACGCCGGGTACGGGGGACTGTTCTGGCGCGGCCCGCGCTCATTCACCGGTGGCACGCTCGTGACGGCATCGGGCACCGGCTCCGGCAACGATGTGCGCGGCCAGCGGCACGAGTGGATGGGCTTCGTCGGCCGGCATGACGAGATCGACGGCGAGTCACTCATCGTGATGGTGGATGCCGCCGACAACCCGCAGCACCCGCCGCAGTGGTTCGCCCGCTCCGAGGAGTTCGCGTGCCTGAACCCCGCGCCCTTCTTCAGCGACGAGCTGGTGGTGGCGCCCGGGCAGACGGCGGCGTTCCGGTACGGCGTCGGCATCGCAGACGGCGGCGCCGACGCTGCCGCCGGGCTCGCAGACACGGTGCGCGACGTGATCGCGGCCCGCGCATGACCACGCCGCTCTTCCCCGGCGGGGTGGCGGTCAGCGACCTCATGGTCTACGACGCCGAGGCCGTCGACGGTCGGTGCGGCGGCTCACCGCACCTGCACACCGCCTCGAGCGAGGGCTACATCGTCGTCGGCGGCACGGGCTCGGTCGAGACCCTCTCGGCCGCCGGTGCCGAGGTGCATCCGCTCGCACCGGGGCACGTGCTGTGGTTCTCGCCCGGAACCGTGCACCGCCTCGTCAACGACGGCGGGTTGCGGCTGCTGGTGGTGATGTCCAACGCCGGGCTCCCCGAGGCAGGCGACGCGGTGCTGACGTTCCCGCCCGAGGTGCTCGCCGACCCGGCTGCCTACGCCGCGGCGTCGACGCTGCCCGAGGGGGAGGGGCGTGCCCATGCCGCCCGCGCCCGCCACGACCTCGCCATCGCCGGCTACCTGGCTCTGCGCGACGCGGTGCAGCGCGACGGGGTCGCGGCCCTCGCCCCGTTCCACGCGGCTGCCGTCGCTCTCGTGCGCAGCCGGGTGGAGCACTGGCAGGAGCGGTGGGACCGGACCGTCGCCGCCGAGACCGAGCGCACCCGCGCACAGCTCGTCGCGCTCGCCGCGGGGGAGCCTGGGCTCATGACCGCGGCATCCGTCGTGCGCGGCCAGCCCACGCCCGGCGAACGCGGCTACGGTATGTGCGGGCGCCTGCAGACCTGGGAGTGGCCGTCGCCCTGATCGCCGCTCAGGCGCGTGTCGTCGCCGCCGTCCGGCGCGGTGGCAGCGGCACCAGCATCGACGTGCGCCGCTGGTAGTCGGCGTACGCGGGGTACTTCGACGCGCTGATCGACTCGGTGAAGATCGTCGAGCCGATGAACAGCACCGTCAGCAGCACCGCTCCGACGATGGTGGGGTTGATCAGGCCTCCCCAGACGCCCAGGCCTGCCGAGACGGCGGCGACCGCGCCGATGAAGTAGAACACCCACCACTGGGCCTGCTCGAAGAAGAAGTTCGGATGCCGGCTGAGTCGGAAGAGCCCGGTGGTGGCGAAGCCGGGTTCCAGCGTGCCGCCCGCGCGCTTCTTGGCCTGGTGGAAGTCCCATTGCTCCTGGTCGGCGACGGTCTCGCCGACCAGGAACGCCAGGAACAGCGCGGCCAGGGCGATGTCCCAGCCGGTGAGCGGTGTCGGGTGCTCCCACGCCATGAGCGCCGGCAGTGAGATGAGTACGAGCAGGGCGTTCTGGTACAGCACGATGAAGAACAGGTTGAACAGCTGGAACTGCACCGGGGTCATCCGCTTGCGCAGGATCGCCCAGCGGTAGTCCTCCATGCCCGAGTAGCCGCCCTTGCGGGCGAAGTTGAAGGTCAGTCGCGCTCCCCAGAGGGTGACGAGCGCCGCCATCAGCAC
>NZ_JANJFJ010000335.1:0-4926 GCF_024626565.1 Microbacterium sp. zg.Y909 | reverse complement strand
CTCGTCGGGGCGGACCGCGGCCGCGTGCGCGGCATCCTGATCGACGACCTGCCCGCCACCGACGCCGAGCTCGTCGCGCTCGCCGACGCCCTGGATGATCTCGAGACGGCCGTCCGTCTCGCCGTCCGACCCGAGAGGAACCCGCAGTGACCCACCTCGAGCCCTCCGCCGCCGCACCCGCGACGCCGATCGACGACGACGCCCTGCGCGAGGCGATGAACCGCGTGCGCCTGGAAGTAGGCAAGGCCGTCATCGGCCAGGACGGCGCCGTGACAGGGCTGCTGATCGCCCTGCTCGCGCGCGGCCACGTGCTCCTGGAGGGCGTGCCCGGCGTCGCCAAGACGCTGCTGGTCCGCTCGTTCAGCCGGGCGATCGGCCTGGACACCAAGCGCGTGCAGTTCACGCCGGACCTCATGCCCGGCGACGTCTCCGGGTCGCTGGTGTACGACGCGCGCTCGGGCGAGTTCGAGTTCCGCGAGGGACCGGTGTTCACCAACGTGCTGCTGGCCGACGAGATCAACCGCACGCCTCCCAAGACCCAGGCCGCACTCCTCGAGGCCATGGAGGAGCGCCAGGTTTCGGCCGACGGGGTCACCCGCCCGCTCCCGGACCCCTTCCTCGTCGCGGCGACGCAGAACCCCGTGGAGCACGAAGGCACCTACTCGCTCCCCGAGGCCCAGCTGGACCGCTTCCTGCTGAAGCTCGTCATCGGCGTCCCCGCCCGCGACGCCGAGCTCGCGGTGCTGCGCCGCCACGCCGACGGGTTCCGGCCGGGTGACCTCGATGCGGCGGGCCTGAGCGCAGTCGTCGGGGCCGACGAGATCCGCGCCGCCCAGCGCGCCGCGGCATCCGTCGCCGTCGCCGACGATGTGCTCGGCTACGTCGTCGACCTCGCCCGGGCCACCCGGCAGGCGCCGTCCGTGCAGCTGGGTGCGAGCCCGCGCGCCGCGACGGCGCTGCTGGCGGCGGCCAAGGTCTGGGCGTGGCTGGGCGGCTACCCCGCCATCACGCCCGACCACGTGCAGGCCATGCTGATGCCCGCCTGGCGGCACCGGCTGCGGCTGCGACCCGAGGCGGAGATCGAGGGCGTGTCGGTGGAGGCGATCCTCGCGTCGGTGCAGCAGCAGACCCCCGTGCCGATCTGAGCCGGCGTCCGCCCGCCGCATCCCGCGTCCCCCGCCCCACGTCTCCGACCCACGTCTCCGAAGGAACCATGTACGTCACCGGCCGTCTTCCTGCACTGGTCGCCCTCGGCGTCGTGCCCGTGGTGCTGCTGGGCTCGGCCGGCATCGCACCCTGGGCGGTCGCCGGGGTGTGGCTCGTACTGTGCGCGCTGGCGACGGGCGTGGATGCCGCAACCGCCCCGGACCCCCGCGGGTTGAGCTTCACGCGCACCGGTCCCACCCGCACCCGCCTGGGCGAGCGCGTGGACACTTCGCTCGTCGCGCACAACGGCGGCCCACGGCGGGTGCGCGGCCACCTGCGCGATGCCTGGCAGCCCACGGCTGGCGCGCCGGAGGGCCGCGCTGCGCTGGACGTCCCGGCCGGCGAGCGCCGGGCGATCCCGATGCCGCTGCGGCCACGGCGGCGGGGCGAGCTGCGCAGCGACTTCGTCGTCGTCCGCTCCGGCGGCCCGCTCGGCATGGCGGGGCGGCAGGCGCGCCTCGAGGCGCCCGGCGCCGTGCGGGTGCTCCCGCCCTTCGCGTCGCGGCGTCACCTGCCCTCACGATTGGCGCGGCTGCGCGAACTCGACGGCAACACCAGCGTGCAGGTGCGCGGGCAGGGCACCGAGTTCGACAGCCTGCGCGAGTACGTCCGCGGCGACGACGTGCGCTCCATCGACTGGCGCGCCACCGCTCGCGCCGGCACGACGATGCTGCGCACCTGGCGCCCCGAGCGCGACAGGCACGTCGTGATCATCGTCGACACCGGGCGCACCGCCGCCGCGCGGGTCGGGGACGGCGTACGCCTGGATGCCGCGATGGAGGCGGCCCTGCTGCTGGCCGCCCTCGCCTCGCGCGCCGGCGACCACGTGCATCTGGCGATGTTCGACCGGGTGCTGCGGGCGCGGGTCACCGGCATCGACGGCCCAGCGCTCCTGCCGGCGATGGTCGACGCGATGGCGCCCGTGGAGGCGCAGCTGATCGACACCGACTGGGATGCCGCCTTCGCGCAGGTGCGCGCCCTCACCTCCCGGCCGTCGCTGGTGGTGCTGCTGACCGCGCAGGACTCCCCCGAGTCCTCCCGCGGGTTCCTCGGGTCGCTCGGCGCCGTCGCGCGGCGCGCCCACGTGCTCGTCGGCACCGCCACCGACGCCGCGCCCGATCCCTCCGACGAGGCCACCGGCGGGCGACGGACCGCCGATGACGTGTACCGCGCGGCGGCGGTGCAGCGCAGCGCGCGCGACGCTGCCAGGGTGGCCGCGGCCGTCGCCCGCGCGGGCGGAGACGCGCTCAGCGCCTCGCCCGATGACCTGCCCCCGCAGATCGCCGACCGCTACCTGGCGCTCAAGGCGGCCGGCCGGCTCTGAGCCGCCGGTGCGCGTCACACCTTAGCAACTCAGGTTGACACCCCCTTTGTCAGCAACGTATGTTGACAGCATGCAAGCTTCTCAGATCGCCGACGCAGCCAGCGACACGGCCGACCCTCGCGCTGGGCTGCGCGCCGTGGCATCCCTGCGGACCCTCACCGACCGACTCGAGCTGCGGCAGGTCGAGGCCGCGCTGCGCGCGGGCATGACGTGGCAGACCATCGCCGATGCCCTCGGCGTCAGCCGTCAGGCTGTGCACAAGAAGTACGCCAAACGCGTCGACCCGGCCATCCCGGTGCCGCGGAGGCACGGCTGATGGCGACGTTCGGCGAGACGGTCGCCACGAGCCACGTCCTGTCGCTGATGGCCATGGAGGAGGCCTCCCGTCAGGGCCTGCGCGAAGCGGACTGCGAGCACCTGCTCATCGCCCTGACCCTCGACGGCGGCGTGGCAGGTCAGGTGCTGCGCAGCCTCGGCGTGACCGTCGAGAACACGCGGGCCGCCCTGTCGGCGCAGCACACCGCGCAGCTGGAGTCTCTCGGGGTCGAGGCGTCGGCGGTGGAGCCCGGACGGATCGTCTTCCACGAGACGCAGGGGTACCACTGGAGCGGGCGGGCGCTGCAGGTCATGAAGGATGCCTCCCGCGCCGGCCGGGGCGGCGATGCGCCTGCGATCCTGCGCGCGCTGGTCGCCGAGCCGAGCGGGTTCATCGCCGCGACCCTGGAGCGCCTGGGGGCGAGTGCTGACGAGGTGGCACGACGCCTGGACGACGCCGACCGGCTGCCGACGGCACCGCGGCGACGACGAGACCAGGCTCTTTTGTCGACCTCGACGACGGCGTTCGTCCCGGCGCCGCCCGAGCAGGTGTGGGCGCTGGTGTCCGACGCGGAGCGGATCCCCGAATGGGATGCCGTCATCGGCAGCGTGACCCGACCGCACGGCGGGGCCGGCGGCGACGTCTGGATCGGCCGGCCCCGCACGCACGCCCCCGACGGGCGACCGCTGCGGATCACACCGGCGATGCGGCAGCAGGAGATGCATCTCGTGTCGACACAGGAACTGGTGTCGGTCCAGTGGCGCTTCCGGTATCCGGACGTCGCCCGCAGCCACGCCCGTCGCGTGACGCTCTCGCTCGAGCACGCCGCCGGCGGCACGCACCTGGGCATCTCCTTGGCCTGGGAGCCACCCGCGGGGCGCCGGCCGCGCCCCCTCGCCGCTCTCGTGCTTCGCCCCCTGTATCGCGCCATGCTCTGGATGCAGGTCTCCGTGCTGGCCGCCGCCATCAGTCGCGTCTTCCGGCAATGACCGACGCGCTCTCTCGCAGTGGCGCTATCGAGGCCCGCGGCGGCGGGCTACTGTGAGCCCGAAAGGAGGCACAGCCATGAGCAATGATCCTCGTCCGGAAGAACACGTCGCCCCCACGCCTCTCGACCACGCCGCCGCCCCCGGGGGACCGAGCATGGCCCTGCGGATGTCCGCGGAGGCGATGGGCACGTTCCTGCTGGTGTTCGGCTCCATCGGCGCCGCGCTCTTCGCCGCGGACTACGGCGTCGGCCCCGAGGGCACGTCCCTCGGCATCGGATTCGTCGGGGTCGCCCTCGCCTTCGGCCTCACGGTGGTCGCCGGCGCCTATGCCTGGGGCCCGATCTCGGGTGGCCACTTCAATCCGGCGGTGACCCTCGGGCTGGCCGCGGCGGGTCGCTTCCCGTGGCGCGAGACCCTCGCCTACATCGTCGCGCAGCTCGTGGGCGGCGCGGTGGGGACCACCCTCCTCGTGCTCATCGGGCTCTTCGGACCCGACGGCTGGCTGCGCTCCGCTCAGGACGGCGGCTTCGCCAGCAACGGCTTCGGCGAGCACTCCCCCGGCGGGTTCGGTCTGGGCGCCGCGATCATCGCCGAGATCCTGTTCACCGCGATCTTCGTGCTCGTGATCCTGGGGGTGACCCATCCGTCCCGGGGAACGAAGCTCGCCGGACTGGTGATCGGTCTGACGCTCACCCTCATCCACCTGGCATCCATCCCGATCGACAACACGTCGGTCAACCCCGCCCGCTCCATCGCCACGGCCCTCTACGGCGGTCCTGACGCGCTGCTGCAGCTCTGGGTGTTCATCGTCTTCCCGATCGTCGGGGCCCTCATCGCCGGCTTCTGCCATCGGGCGCTCTTCGACGGACGCGAACTGGGCTGAGCGCACGCGAAGCGGCCCGCCCCCGAGGGGGACGGGCCGCTGTGCTGCCGTGCGGGTGGATCAGCGCAGGTCGAAGCGGTCCAGCTCCATGACCTTGCCCCACGCGGCGACGAAGTCGCGCACGAACTTCTCCTGCGCGTCATCGCTCGCGTAGACCTCCGCGAGGGCGCGGAGCTCGGAGTTGGAGCCGAACAGCAGGTCGACGCGT
>NZ_JANJFJ010000334.1:0-4929 GCF_024626565.1 Microbacterium sp. zg.Y909 | reverse complement strand
AGACGCTGAAGGACGGCACCGACGCGGTGGGTAACCGCACGCGTGTGAAGGTCGTCAAGAACAAGATGGCGCCGCCGTTCAAGCAGGCGGAGTTCGACATCCTCTACGGCACCGGCATCTCCCGCGAGGGCAGTCTCATCGACTTCGGTGTCGAGCACGCGCTCGTGAAGAAGTCCGGGGCCTGGTACACGTACGAAGGCGACCAGCTCGGGCAGGGCAAGGAGAACGCGCGCAACTTCCTGCTGCGCAACCCCGACATCGCCAACGACATCGAGACGAAGATCAAGCAGAAGCTGGGCATCGGCCAGCCGAAGGTCGTCGAGGAGCCGGCGTCCGACGAGCTCGCGGCACGCCGCCCGGCCTGATGGTGCGGTTCGAGAGCGACGGGGGCGTCCCGGAGGACGCCGAAGGGGTCGCCCCCGTCATCCCGCTGTTCGGCGGTCGCCGTGCGACCGCCGAACCGGCGCGGAGCAGGAACGCCGCCACCGGGCCAGCCGCTGACGCAGACCCGGTCGCCGAGACCGCCGCGACCCTGGCCCGCCTCGACCGGCGCCCCGCGGGGCGTGGCGACGGCCCGCCGCAGTGGCGCACGACGTGGGATGCGGATGTCGCGCCCGCCGTGGCGGAGGATTCCGACGAGGACCGTGCCGATCGGGTGGCCGTGGCGGAGCGCATCCTCCTGCGCAAGCTCCGCGCCCGCCAGCTGTCCGTGTCCGAGGCCCGCGCGGCCGCGGCCGAGCACGAGCTTCTCCCGGACGATCTGGAAGCCCTGCTCGACTCCTTCACCCGGTTGGGCTACCTCGACGATGCGCGGCTGGCTGAGCAACTGATCCATGCCGGCACCCACCGCAAGGGACAAGGGCAGCGGGCGATCGCACAGACCCTCAGCTCGCGAGGCATCCCGCGGGAGATCGCCGACGAGGCGCTCGCTGAGCAGCCTGACGACGAGGCGGAGCGTGCGCTCGAGTTCGCACGGACGAAGGCTCGCCAGCTCGACAGCGTCGACCAGGAGACCGCGATGCGCCGTCTCATGGGCCAGCTGGCACGGCGCGGCTACCCGGGCGCGGTGGCGGCGACGGCCGCGCGCACCGCGCTGGCCGAGAGCCGTACCCGCGGCGGCGTGCGCTTCCGCTGAGATCCCCTATGCTCGCAGTGTGAGACGCCAGCGCCGCCGACGACGGTGGCCGTTCGTCGTCGTGGGGGGCGTGCTGGCGGCAGGACTGGCCGCACTGGTCGGGATTCCGTTGGCCAGTGCCCAGGTGCTGCTCACGCCGCACCACAACCTCACGACCGCGGCGGGGAGCGTGATAGCGGTCGGCGACGGCGAGATCACCCTGTCCCGCACGGATGCCGGAACGCGCGTCGGCACCTACGGCCTGACCTGGGCCGCTGCGGACGGGGAAGTCGCCGGCGAGGGGATCGTCGGATCGGTGCTGCGCTCGGACGAACAGTCGGTGACGCGCACGTTCTTCCCCACAGATGGGGCGCCCGCAGTCGGAGTCGACGTCGCGCTCAACCCCAACCTGTGGACCGGAGACCCGCGCAGCGCGCTGGGGGTGGACTTCCGCGACGTCGAGGTCGAGGGCGAGCTAGGTGCCATGCCGGCGTGGCTGGTCGACGGCGACGGGTCGACCTGGGTGCTGTTCGTCCACGGCATCGACGGTCTTCGCCAAAGCGGGCTGCGCCCGCTGTCGACCATCCGTGATGTCCGGTTGCCGACCCTGATGATCAGCTACCGCAATGACGAAGGCGCACCGGCGAGTGCGAACGGCCTCTTCAGCCTGGGGGAGAGGGAATGGGCCGACCTCGACGCCGCCGCGGACTACGCCCTGTCGCAGGGCGCCGAGCGGTTCGTGCTCTACGGCGACTCGATGGGCGGCAGCATCGTCACGCGCTTCATGCATGAGTCTGCGCACGCCGATCGCGTGGTGGCCATGGTGCTCGACGCGCCGGTGCTGGACTGGGGTCACGTCATCGACGGCCAGGCGGAGCGACTGCATCTGGGGGCGCTGTCGCCGCTCGTGCGACAGGTCGTGCAGTGGCGTGGTGACCTGTCTCTCACGCCACTGGACGAACTCGATCAGACGTCGGTGTTCGCCTCCGTCCCCGTTCTGGTGTTCCAGGGTCTCGCCGACCCACTGGTGCCGCACTCGGACAGCGAGGAGTTCGCCCGCGCGCTCCCCCTGGGCCGCTACGTGCCGGTGCCGGATGCCGGACACATCCAGAGCTGGAACGTCGACCCCGAGGGCTATGCCGCGCACCTCGCTGACTTTCTCGCGCCGTATGCATCATCCGACGACGACGGGTGATCCGGGACCTCTGGCACCGACCGTTCACCGCGCAACGGAATCTACAATGGGGAACATCATGACCTTCCCGTCCGCCGCCCCCACGCTCATCGCCCCGTCTTCGGCAGCGCACACGGCCGACGGTCGCGCCCGCACGTATGAGGTGCGCACCTTCGGATGCCAGATGAACGTCCACGACTCCGAGCGGCTCTCCGGATCGCTCGAGAGCGCCGGGTACGTGCGCGCCGACGCCGGCACCGAGGCCGACGTGGTCGTGATCAACACCTGCGCCGTGCGCGACAACGCCGCCGGCAAGCTGTACGGCACCCTGGGGCATCTGAAGTCTGTCAAGGACAAGCACGAGGGCATGCAGATCGCCGTGGGCGGTTGCTTGGCGCAGATGGACAAGGAGACGGTGCAGCGCAAGGCGCCGTGGGTGGACGTCGTCTTCGGCACGCACAACATGGGGTCGCTCCCGAGCCTGCTCGAGCGAGCGCGTCACAACGGCGAGGCCGAGCTCGAGATCCTCGAGTCGCTCGAGGTCTTCCCGTCGACCCTTCCCACGAAGCGCGACTCGGTGCACAGCGGCTGGGTGTCGATCTCCGTCGGCTGCAACAACACCTGCACGTTCTGCATCGTCCCGAGCCTGCGCGGCAAGGAGAAGGACCGCCGGCCGGGCGACATCCTCAACGAGATCCGCCTGCTCGTCGACGACGGTGCGATCGAGGTCACCCTGCTCGGACAGAACGTCAACTCCTACGGCGTCGAGTTCGGCGACCGTCAGGCCTTCGGCAAGCTGCTGCGGGCGGCGGGCGAGATCCCCGGGCTCGAGCGGATCCGGTTCACCAGTCCTCACCCGGCGGCGTTCACCGACGACGTCATCGCCGCGATGGCCGAGACCCCCGCCGTCATGCCGCAGCTGCACATGCCGCTGCAATCCGGCAGCGACAGCATCCTCAAGGCGATGCGCCGCTCATACCGGTCGTCGCGCTTCCTCGGCATCCTCGACCGGGTGCGGGAGCGCATCCCGCACGCCGCGATCTCGACCGACATCATCGTCGGGTTCCCCGGCGAGACCGATGCGGACTTCGAAGACACCCTGCGGGTCGTCGAGGCCGCGCGCTTCGCGAGTGCGTTCACCTTCCAGTACTCGATCCGCGAGGGCACCCCTGCGGCGACCATGCCCGACCAGGTGCCCAAGCACATCGTGCAGGAGCGCTACGAGCGTCTGCTCGCCCTGCAGGATCGCATCAGCCTCGAAGAGAACCAGAAGCAGGTCGGCCGCGAGCTGCAGGTGCTGGTCTCGACCGGCGAGGGCAAGAAAGATGCCGCCACGCACAGGCTGACCGGTCGAGCAGAGGACAACAGGCTCGTGCACTTCGAGGTGCCCGCCGGTTCCCCCCTCCCGCGCCCCGGCGACGTGGTCACCGCGGTCGTCACGCACGCGGCGCCCTTCCACCTGCTCGCGGACGCCCCGGACGGCGCACCTCTGCGCATTCGGCGCACGCGCGCGGGCGACGCCTGGGATCGCTCGCAGGCCGAGTCGTGCGGCGTTCCCGCTCCCGCCGGCGAGTCCGGTGCGCCTCGTGCCGTGTCGCTCGGGCTGCCGTCGCTGCGCATCGGCGTCTGAACCCGGTGAACGTGGCGGCTGCCGCCCCGCGGCTGTGGGCTGTCGTCGGCGCCACCGGCACCGGCAAGACGGCGCTCTCCCTCGACCTCGCCGAGGCCCTCGCTGACCGGGGGCGTCCGGCGGAGATCGTCAACGCCGACGCCATGCAGCTGTACCGCGGCATGGACATCGGCACCGCGAAGCTGCCCGAGTCCGAGCGGCGTGGCATCCCGCACCACCTGTTCGACGTCCTGCGCCCCGCCGATGAGGCCGCCGTGGCCTGGTACCAGGGTGTGGCCCGCGAGACGATCGGTGAGATCCACCGGCGTGGCGCCGATGCGATCCTCGTCGGCGGCTCGGGGCTCTACGTTTCCAGCGTGCTGTTCGACTTTCGATTCCCGCCGCGCGACGAGGCGGTGCGTGCACGGCTGGAGGCGACGCTCGACGCCGAGGGCCCCGGCGCGCTCTACGCGCGGCTGCGGGAGCTCGACCCGGTGACGGCGGAACGGGTCGACCCGCGCAACGGCCGGCGCATCGTGCGGGCGCTCGAAGTGCTCGAGCTCGGCGAGGCGACCCACGGGGCTGCCCTCCCGGACGCACCGCAGCTGTGGCACACGCCGACGACGATCGTCGGGGTCACGACGCCGCGCGACGAGCTCGTCGCCCGCCTCGACGCCCGTGTCGAACAGATGTGGGCCGACGGACTCGTCGACGAGGTGGCTCGCCTGCGCGCCGACGGCCTGGAGGACGGCGTCACCGCGCGTCGGGCGATCGGTTACGCTCAGGCCCTGGCGGAGCTGGACGGGCGGATGCCGCACGCCGACGCCGTCGCCGAGACGCAGGCCCTCACCCGGCGCTACGCGCGGCGCCAGGTCTCGTGGTTCAAGCGGTACCCCGATGTCACCTGGGTGCCGCCCGGCGCCTCGGCGGACGCGCTGCTCGACGGCTAGCGTGACGCCGCCGTGCACGCGACGGGGACGTGTCGAGGCCCGGCGACGTAACGTGCCCGTGGGTGCACATGCCGGGTCTCGC
>NZ_JANJFJ010000333.1:0-4934 GCF_024626565.1 Microbacterium sp. zg.Y909 | reverse complement strand
GCACGGCAGCGGCCTTGCGCGCGAGGATCTCCTGGGAACGGGGTCCGGGAAGGGCGGTCACGAGGTGCCGCCGCTGGGGCAGGTCGGGCCCGCCCGTCGGCATGGTCGGGCCCGCGTCGGTGAGTGTCATGGCGCGAGCGTAGCGCCCGGCCGCGGTCTCGGACGTCCCCGCGCGCTGCGAGCCCGGGGGCGTTCGGTCGTCGCATACGGCCCCGGCGCGCGCCCGGAAAGGCGCATTCGCGACGACCGAAGCCACGGCAGCAGTCCCCGCGGCCTTAGCGCCCCGCGAACTCAGCGCGGGGCGTGGGCCTCGAGGAACTCGTACACCTCGGTCGAGTCCACACCGGGGAACGAACCCGTCGGCAGGGTCGCCAGGAGCGTGCGGGGCGTGCGCACGTTGGGCCACGAGTGCTCGCGCCACGCCGACTCGAGCTCCACCGGCGCGCGCCGACAGCAGGCCTCCACGGAGTGCTTCGATACGCCCCGGTTCGGGGTGTCCCGACCGAGGAACCACTTCGTGTCGTCGAACCGCACGCCCACGCTCACCGAGTGCGCCCCCTCGCTCGATGCCTCCACCCGCGCCGTGCACCAGTAGGTGCCGTTGCCGGTGTCGGTGTACTGGTAGTACGGGTTGAAGTGGTCGTCGACGTCGAAGACGACGCGGCTCGTCCACTTGCGGCAGCACATCTGGCCCTCGATCGACCCCAGCCGGTCGGTCGGAAAGTTCACGTCGTCGTTCTCGTACGCCTTGGTGATCGTGCCCGACTCGTGGACCTTCAAGAAGTGCACCCGGATGCCGAGATGCACCGTCGCCAGATTGGTGAATCGGTGGGCGGCGGTCTCGTACGACACCGAGTAGGTGTCACGCAGATCCTCGATCGACAGGGCGCGGCGCTCCTTGGCGTCGGTGAGGGCCGGCACCACGTGCCCCTCGGGGATGAGCAGCGCCCCGGTGAGGTAGTTCGTCTCCACCCGCTGGCGCAGGAACTCCGCGTAGCTGTGCGGCTCGGAGTGCCCGAGGATGCGGCTCGACAGCGCCTGCAGCACGGCGGTGCGCGGGTCGGACTGCGCCCGCACCCGACTCGACAGGTACAGCCGCCCGTTCTTGATGTCCGCGACACTTCGAGTGGTCTGCGGCAGGTCGGGCACGTAGTGCAGCGTGAAGCCGAGGTGCGCGGCGATGTCGGATGCCGTGCGCTGCGTCAGCGGGCCTCCCGGGTGCCCCACGGCGTCGAGGAGATCGCGGGCGTGCTGCTCCAGGTCGGGGAAGTAGTTGTTCTGCGTGCGCATCAGGCGCCGCAGCGCCACGTTCGCCCGCCGTGCCTCTTCCGGCGTCGCCGATCGCTCGTCGCTCAGCCGCTCGATCTCGCTCTGCAGGGCGAGCATCGCCTTGATCGCCTCGGTGGGCACCGTCTTGCCCACTCGGAAGGGCGCGATGCCGAGCGCCTGGAACGTCTGGCCGTGCATCGCTCGCTCCATCTGGATCTCAAGCGTCGAGCGCTCATCCAAGGGCTCGGTCTCGAGCAGCGCGTCCAGCGTCGACCCCAGCGCCCGCGCGATCGCCCGCAGCAGCGTGAGCTTCGGTTCCCGCCGACCGTTCTCGATCATCGAGAGCTGACTGGGGGCGCGGTCCACCGCGGCGGCGAGCTCGTCGAGGGTCATCCCCCGCGCCGTGCGCAGCTGCCGGATGCGACGGCCCATCGTGAGTGCGTCCACCCCCTGATCGTCTGCCGTGACGGTCGACGCGGGTCCCGCGAACTCGGTGCTCATTCCGCGATTCTGTCACGAACGCAGAACTATCGGGAAAGTTCACACCGGCTTCGGCCATCGAGGGCGCGGAACTTCACCGGATAGTGGAGACACGACGCACCGCCCAGGGATCCGAACCGCGGATCACGGGGTGCCGGACCGGCACACACCCCGGGCGACGCACCTCGGAACACTCACCCGCACTCGCTCACAGGAGAACAGGGACATGACACCTGCAACCGCCACCCCGATGCGCACCCGCCCGCGCTCGATCGCCGTCGAGACCTCCGAGCCTGCGATCGAGATCGCCGGCCGCCTCGGCCCCCGCTACGACGAGATCCTCACCCCCGACGCCCTCGCGTTCCTCATCGAACTGCACCACCGCTTCGGCGGCCGCCGGCACGACCGGCTCGCCGACCGGCTGCGCCGGCGCTACGAGATCGGCAACGGTCGCGACCCGCACTTCCGCTCCGACACCGCCTACATCCGCGAAGACGCCTCGTGGCAGGTCGCCGGTGCAGGTCCCGGGCTCGAGGACCGCCGGGTCGAGATCACCGGCCCCACCGACCCCAAGATGACCATCAACGCGCTCAACTCGGGCGCCAAGGTGTGGCTCGCCGACCACGAGGACGCCACGAGCCCCACCTGGCAGAACGTCATCGAGGGGCAGCTGAACCTGCGCGACGCGATCCGCGGCGAGCTGTCGTTCACGAGCCCCGAGGGCAAGCGCTACGAGGTCACCGCCGAGCAGACCCCGACGATCGTGATGCGTCCGCGCGGCTGGCACCTCGTCGAGAAGCACCTGCAGTTCACCGACCGTGCGGGCCGCACCATGCCGGCATCCGGGTCGCTCGTGGACTTCGGCCTGTACTTCTTCCACAACGCCGCGCAGCTGATCGCCAACGGACACGGACCCTACTTCTACCTCCCGAAGCTCGAATCGAGCGAGGAGGCGAAGCTGTGGGACGACGTCTTCACGTTCAGTGAGCGGTACATCGGCATCGCGCACGGCACGATCCGCGCCACGGTGCTGATCGAGACGCTGCCGGCGGCGTTCGAGATGGAAGAGATCCTCTACGAGCTGCGCGATCACTGCGCGGGGTTGAACGCCGGCCGCTGGGACTACATCTTCTCGATCATCAAGAACTACCGCGGTCGCGGTGCACGGTTCGTGCTTCCCGACCGCAGCGAGGTCACGATGACTGTGCCGTTCATGCGCTCCTACACGGAGCTGCTGGTGCAGACGTGCCACAAGCGCGGCGCCTTCGCCATCGGCGGGATGAGCGCCTTCATCCCCAACCGCCGCGACCCCGAGGTGACCGAGCGGGCGTTCGAGAAGGTCGCCGCCGACAAGAAGCGTGAGGCCGGCGACGGCTTCGACGGCACCTGGGTGGCACACCCCGACCTCATCCCGGTCGCGCAGGCCGAGTTCGACGCGGTGCTGGGCGACCGCCCGAACCAGGTCGACCGCCAGCGCCCCGACGTGTCGGTGACGCCGGCGGACCTGCTCGACGTGCGCATCGGCCTACCGGTGACGGCAGCCGGCGTGCGCGGCAACGTGTCGGTCGCGATCCGCTACATCGAAGCCTGGCTACGCGGCCAGGGCGCGGTGGCGATCGACAACCTCATGGAGGATGCCGCGACGGCCGAGATCAGCCGCTCGCAGGTGTGGCAGTGGATCCACCAGGACCTCTCCACCGCCGAGGGAGACCGCATCACCCGCGACTACATCGAAGGGCTCATCACCGAGATGCTCGGCGATGTCCAGCGGCAGAGCGGCGATCGGTTCGACGACGCCGCGGAGGTCTTCCGCGACGTCGCCCTCGGCGTGGACTTCCCGGCCTTCCTCACCCTGTCGGCCTACTCGCGCTTCCTCGCCGAGGCGCAGTAGCCCGCACCCGTCGCCGCGCGCGACTCCACCGTCACACCCCAACGAAGGGACCAGAAATGACCACCTACCAGGACGACATCGAAGCCATCCAATCGCTCAAGGCGGAGCACGGCTCCGCCTGGGATGCCATCAACCCCGAGTCCGTCGCCCGCATGCGGGCGCAGAACCGCTTCAAGACCGGGCTCGAGATCGCTCAGTACACGGCCGACATCATGCGGCGCGACATGGCCGAATACGACCAGGACTCATCGGTGTACACCCAGTCGCTCGGTGTCTGGCATGGCTTCATCGGCCAGCAGAAGCTGATCTCGATCAAGAAGCACCTCAAGACGACGAACAAGCGCTACCTCTACCTCTCGGGGTGGATGGTCGCCGCGCTCCGCTCGGAGTTCGGGCCACTCCCCGACCAGTCGATGCACGAGAAGACGTCCGTGCCCGCCCTCATCGAGGAGCTCTACACGTTCTTGCGCCAGGCCGACGCCCGCGAGCTCGATCTGCTCTTCACCCAGCTCGACACGGCCCGCCTGGCCGGCGACGAGACGGGGGCCGAGTTCATCCAGACGCAGATCGACAGCTACGAGACCCACGTCGTGCCGATCATCGCCGACATCGACGCCGGGTTCGGCAACCCCGAGGCCACGTACCTGCTGGCCAAGAAGATGATCGAGGCGGGCGCCTGCGCCATCCAGATCGAGAACCAGGTGTCGGACGAGAAGCAGTGCGGCCACCAGGACGGCAAGGTCACGGTGCCCCACGAGGACTTCGTCGCCAAGATCAACGCCGTGCGCTACGCGTTTCTCGAGCTGGGCATCGACAACGGCATCATCGTCGCCCGCACCGACTCGCTCGGCGCCGGCCTGACGCAGAAGCTCGCCGTCACGAACGAGCCCGGCGACCTGGGCGACCAGTACAACTCGTTCCTCGATGTCGAGGAGATCTCGGAGAGCGACCTCGGCAACGGCGACGTCGTCATCAAGCGCGAGGGCAAGCTGCTGCGACCCAAGCGTCTCGCGAGCAACCTCTACCAGTTCCGCGCTGGTACCGGTGAGGAGCGGGTCGTGCTCGACTGCATCACGTCGCTGCGCAGCGGCGCCGACCTGCTGTGGATCGAGACCGAGAAGCCGCACGTGGAGCAGATCGCCGCCATGGTCGACGCGGTCCGCGCGGAGATCCCGGACGCGAAGCTCGTCTACAACAACAGCCCGTCCTTCAACTGGACGCTCAGCTTCCGCCAGCAGGCCTACGACCTGCTCGCCGAGCAGGGCGAGGACGTCTCGGCCTACGACCGCGGCGA
>NZ_JANJFJ010000332.1:0-4961 GCF_024626565.1 Microbacterium sp. zg.Y909 | reverse complement strand
CGACATCCTCGTCAAGCTCGCCAAGTGCTGCACGCCGGTCCCCGGCGACCAGATCGTGGGCTTCGTCACCCGCGGCAGCGGCGTCTCGGTTCACCGGGCGGACTGCACCAACGTGCAGTCCCTCATGACCGACCCTGAGCGCATCATCGAGGTGGAGTGGGCTCCGACGAGCAAGAGCATCTTCCTGGTGCACATCCAGGTCGAGGCGCTCGACCGCTCCGGCCTGCTCAGCGACGTCACCCGCGTGCTGAGCGAGAACCACGTGAACATCCTGTCCGCGAGCGTGTCGACGACGAACGACCGGCTTGCGATCAGCCGCTTCGTGTTCGAGATGGGCGACACCGTGCACCTGGACCGCGTGCTCAACGCGGTACGGCGCATCGACGCGGTCTACGACGTGTACCGGGTCACCTCGTCCTGACCGGCTGTGCCCGGCGGTGGCCGGGCGCTCGGCACGGCGTACGCCCGCAGGAACGCCGCTGCCGCCCGTTTGTCGGGAACCGGTCCCGCCGCCGCCAGCCACGCCAGCGCCTCGTCCCTCAGGTGCGGAGCGATCGTCATCATGCGCACGGCGACGTCGCGGTGGGCGGCGTCGCGTGACCGGGCGAGGTCGGCGAGGGTGCGCCTGGGGGAGGTGACGGCGACGCCGCCGATCACGTCGGCGTCGGCGGCATCCAGCCGGACATCGCTGTAGCGCACCCGGGCGTCGAGCGACGGGCTCAGGCGGCGGGCCACGACGCGCTGCACGGCGTGCCGGGCGGGAGGCGTGTCGAGGACGCCGTGTACCCACGCGGCACTCAGGTGTGTCGCAGCGAGCGTCTGCCCCACCAAGGGCGCGAGAGAGGCAGCCCGCAGCTCCCTCGTCTCGACGGCATCCGCGGGCATGTATCCCTCGCCGACCTCCACCAGGTCACCGTCCAGACGCGCAGCCGCGAGCTCGGCGCCCGACAGGCGACCGCCGGCGAAGTAGAGGAAGGGTGACGGCATGCGCTCATGGTCGCCCATCCCTGCGCGCCGTGTGAGCACGAAAGCCCCGGCTGTGGACAGTCGGGGCCTTCGATGTGCAGTGCAGAGCGGGTCAGCCGCCCAGGGCGGAAAGCCATGCCTTGCGGGCAGCCAGGGCCTCGTTCGCGGCGGCCTCAGCGCGGCTGTCGCCCGCGGCGCGCGCCGCCTCGAGCTCGGACTCGAGCTTCTCGATCGCGTCGTTGAGCTGGCGCGTCATGTCGTTCGCGCGCGCCTTGGTCTCGGGGTTGTTGCGCTTCCAGTCGGTCTGCTCGCGCGTGGAGAGGGCCTGCTCGATCTTGCGCAGGTCGTCGTCCAGCGAACGCTCGACGTCGCGGGGGAAGATGCGACCGAGCTCGTCCCAGCGGCGCTGGATGCCGGTGAGCAGCTGGCGCGCCTTGGCGATGTCCTTCTCGTCGGGGACGGCGGCGGCCTCGACCAGCAGGGCGCGGCGGGCCTCGATCTTCTCCTTGGAGGCCTCGGCGTCGGCATTCTCACGCTCGGCGCGGGCACCGTAGAGCGCGTCGCCGGCGGCCTTGAAGCGGGCCCAGAGCGCGTCGTCGACCTTCTTGCCGGCCCGACCGGAGCTCTTCCACTCGTCGAGCAGATCGCGGTACGCGGCGATGCCGTCCTCACCGCGCGGCGCGAGTGCCTCGGCACGCTCGACGAGGCGCGTCTTACGGTCGCGGGCGGCCTTGTGGGTCTCGTCCAGCTCGGCGTAGAACTCGCGGCGATGCTTGTCGACCGTGCCGCGTGCATCGCGGAACCGCTTCCACAGCTGCTGCGCCGTCGACTTCGGCAGACGGGGACCGTTCTGCTGGTGGGCCTGCCACTGATCGAAGAGCGACGTCATGTCGCTCGTGGCCTGCTTCCACTGCACCGACTTGGGGTCGCGCGCCGCGAGCGCCTCGGCCTGCTCGACGAGCGAGGTACGGTGGGCGATCGCCTGCTCGACGGCTTCGCGGGCGGCGGCGACCTCGGACTCCGACGCCGTCGCGAGCTCGGCGTCCAGCGCCTCCACTCGGGCGCTGAGCGAAGCGAGATCGCCGACGGCCATGGCGCCGTTGACCTTGTCGCGAACGAGGGCGACGGCCGAGCGCAGGTCAGCTGCGCTGGCACCGCCGCGGCGGTGGCGCACCTCGAGGAGAGTCACCTCGCTGACGAGATCGGTGTACTTGCGCTCGAAGTAGGCGAGCGCCTCGGCCGGCGTGCCGTCCGGGTACTGGCCGACGGCGCGCCAGTCGTCGCCTTCGCGGACGAAGACGGTGCCGTCGTCGTCGACGCGACCCCACGACGCCGACGGCGCGGCCGGCGGGAGCACGGGCTTCACGGCGGCCTGCGGGGCGCGCGGCATCGGCGGGCGCGGGCCGGGTGCGGGCGCGGGGGCAGGGGCGGCCACGGGTGCGGCGGGCTCAGCGGACTCGGTCGAGACAGCGGGCTGCGCGGGAGTCTCAGCGGGCTGCTCGGTCGACTCGGCGGCCGCGGGAGTCTCAGCGGGCTGCTCGGTCGACTCGGCGGGCTCGGGAGTCTCGGCGGGCTGCTCGGTCGACTCGGCGGGCTCAGGAGTCTCAGCGGGCTGGTCAGCCGGCTCGGTGGACTCGGTCGACTCGGCGGGCTCAGGAGTCTCAGCGGGCTGGTCAGCCGGCTCGGTGGACTCGGTCGACTCGACCGGTGCGGTGGGTTCCTCGAGGGAGTCACCGGCATCCGTCGTCGTCTCTGCCGCGCCGGTGTCGGGTGCGTCGTTGGGCTGGGTCACGGCGTCCACCTCGTCGCCCGTAGCGGGCGTATCGGTCTCGGGCATGTCGGGAGTGGGCTCTGCTGCGGCGTTCACGGAATATTCCTCGTCGCGGCTTGCGCCGCCTTCGCTGGTGGTCGGCTCACAGCCTAGTACGGCAGGGGGCCCGGGTCAGGGGGTGGTGGTCGGTGTGGGGGTCGGGTCCGTCGTGGCATCCGGCTCGGGAAGCGGAAGATCGGGTGCCGGCGTGGTCTGCGTGGGGGTGGGGGTGGGCTCCGGCACGCCGGGTCCAGTCGTGTAGTAGAGCACCTGTCCGCCGATGATGGCCAGCAGCAGCGCGCTTCCGGCGATCCCCGCGATGAGGTTGTCGCGGCGACGACGCTGCTTCAGCCCGCGCTGGTAATCCAGGCGCGCCTGGTAGACCCGCGCACGCTCTCGTGCGACGCGATCGTCACGGCCCTTCGCCCCAGGTGCCACGGAACCTCCCTCGATCCCGGGTGCCCGGGTTGATGCCGAGCCTACGCGGCCGCGAAAGCGGGTCGCAAAACGCCGCCGCCGCGCCGGCGTCGGTGGCCGCGGCTAGCCTGGAAGGGTGACAACCCCCGCGGCGCTCTTTCAGGGCCAGACGCCCCTGCCCGTGCGCATGCGGCCGGTCTCGCTCGACGAGGTCGCCGGGCAGCGCCATCTGCTGCGTCCCGGTTCGCCGCTGGTCGCGCTCGCCTCGACCGAGACACGTGGAGCCGCCGCCACCTCGGTGATCCTGTGGGGACCGCCCGGCACCGGCAAGACGACGCTCGCGCAGGCTGTCGCGCGCTCGTCGGGCCGTCGCTTCGTGGAGTTGTCGGCGGTGACGGCCGGCGTCAAAGACGTGCGCGAGGTGATGCAAGAGGCGCTGACCCAACGCGACATGTACGGGCAGTCCACGATCCTCTTCCTCGACGAGATCCACCGATTCACCAAGGCGCAGCAGGACGCGCTGCTGCCGGGCGTGGAGAACGGCTGGGTCGTGCTCATCGCCGCCACCACCGAGAACCCGTCGTTCTCGGTCATCTCGCCCCTGCTGTCGCGTTCGCTGCTGCTGACGCTGCAGCCGCTCACCGACGAGGACCTCGGCATGCTGGTCGATCGCGCGGTCAGCGACCCCCGGGGGCTCGCGGGAGCCGTGGCCCTCGATGACGATGCCCGGGCCGCGATCATCCGCCTCGCCTCGGGCGACGCCCGCCGCGCTCTCACCGCACTCGAGGCTGCGGCATCCATGGCCGACCCCGAGGCCGAGACGCCGGTGATCACCGCCGACCTCGTCGCGCAGGCCGTCGACCGGGCGCTGCTGCGCTACGACCGGCAGGGCGACGAGCACTACGACGTGATCAGCGCGTTCATCAAGTCGATCCGCGGCTCCGACGTGGATGCCGCCATGCACTACCTGGCCCGCATGATCGAAGCGGGGGAGGACCCGCGCTTCATCGCCCGGCGCCTGGTGATCTCGGCATCCGAGGACATCGGGCTGGCCGACCCGCAGGCCCTGACGATCGCGGTCGCCGCGGCCGACGCGGTCGCCTTCATCGGCATGCCGGAGGGCCGCATCCCGCTGGCCGAAGCGACGGCGTACCTCGCCACGACGGCCAAATCCAACGCCGCGTACAACGCCATCAACGCCGCGATCGCCGATGTGCGCGCCGGCGGCTTCGGGCGCGTGCCCGTGCACCTGCGCGACGCCCACTACCCGGGGGCCAAGCGTCTGGGCCACGGCAAGGGCTACGTGTACCCGCACGACCTCGACGTGGGCGTGGCTACGCAGCAGTACTTGCCCGACGAGCTGCGCGGCCGCCGCTACTACGAGCCCACCGCCCGGGGTGTCGAGCGCGACATCGGCGCGCGCGTGGAGAAGATCCGCAAGATCCTCGGCGACTGACCGCCCCGCGTCGGTGGGCTGGTTGGAGTGGCAGTTTATGCGGCCTCAGCTCCGTGGGCGCGGCTCGTGCGGTGGTGGTCGCCCTCCACCTCGACGACCGAGCCGGCCGGCGCGCCATCGGTGGAGAAGCGGGCCGATTCCACGCCCGTGCAGGAGGCGCCGACCCTCAGAAGGCTCACACCCCTCGTCTGGTACTCTTGATCGGCTCGAAACCCAGTTTTCGGGCATCCCCTCTTCTCTTTCACCACCTACCGGCATGCCCCGGCGTGCAGTCCGGACAGGGCGAGGAGAGGCGATACGTCCGTGAGCCGC
>NZ_JANJFJ010000039.1:0-22667 GCF_024626565.1 Microbacterium sp. zg.Y909 | reverse complement strand
GTGGTCCACTGCATCGCCAGCTCGAGGGCGATGTGGCGCACCCGGTCCTCGGACTCGATCTCGATGATCTCGTCGTTGACGACCTCTGCCTTGCGCACCTTGTTGAGGTACTCGACGTAGTCGACCAGGCCCCGCTCGTAGTGGAAGTCGTCATTCGGCTGGTGCTCCTCCGACGTGCCGTCAGGCAGATCGACGGTGTATACCGAGTCGGGGCGCTCGTCGCGGAGCGTGATGCGCAGTCCTTTGTTGAGGAACGCGGTCTGCTGGAAGCGGGTGCGCAGCGTGTCGTAGTCGAAGTGCACCGTCTCGAAGATGGTGTCATCCGGCCAGAACTCGATCGTCGTGCCGGTCTCGTCGGTCTCCTCGGCCTGTGCGAGGGGTGCCTGCGGAACACCGCCGTCGCGGTAGGTCTGGCGCCAGGCGTGGCCCTGACGCTTGACCTCGACCTCGAGGCGGCTGGACAGAGCGTTGACCACCGACGAGCCCACACCGTGCAGACCACCCGAGACCGCGTATCCCCCGCCGCCGAACTTGCCGCCGGCGTGCAGGACGGTGAGGACGACCTCGACGGTGGACTTGCCCTCAGCGCGGTGGATGTCCACGGGGATGCCGCGGCCGTTGTCGACGACTCGAACGCCACCGTCGGCCAAGATGGTCACGTTGATGGTGTCGCAGTACCCGGCGAGAGCCTCGTCTACGGAGTTGTCGACGATCTCGTACACGAGGTGGTGAAGGCCTCGCTCACCCGTCGACCCGATGTACATGCCGGGGCGCTTGCGGACCGCCTCGAGGCCCTCGAGGACCTGGATCTCATCTGCCCCGTACTCGCTGTTCCGCGCCGGCGCCGTACGCGATTCGGGTTCTTCGGAAACGCTGTCGGGATTCTGAGACGTCATATGTTTCGAGCGCTCCACATCGATCGTGCGTGAGCGTCCAGTCTATCGGGTTTCACCGCTCACTCGCGGCGTGAATGGCCCTGTGGCGCGACGAAAACCGCCGGAATGGCCCAGATCGTCGGTCAACCGTAGGTATCGCGGGGACCCCGCCCTGGAATCGCTCTGCGACCCCATTTCCAGGAGGGGACGTCCGGCCCCACGAAGCGGATGCTCGAGACCCCCGCCTCTGGGAAGCGTCGCACGATCTCGGTGACGATCGTCGCGCGCATGAGGGTGAGCTGCCGTGCCCACGCGGTCGAATCGCACTGCACCGTGAGCACGCCGTCACCCAGAGCGACCGGAGATGCGTGCCGCGCGGTCTCCTCACCGGCGACCTGTTCCCACTGCAGCACCAGGTCCTCGCGGGCCAGCTGCGAGTTCCACCCCGAAGCGCGGGTGAGGTCGGCGACCACGTCGCCGAGTCCGTGCGGATCGCGTCCCGGCGTGAAAGGGGCGTTCTCATCGTTCGTCGCGGGGCGCCGGCGGCGCCGCGACCGCTGCGTCGGCTCCAGGCCCCGCAGCCGCATGTACGTGGCAATCGTCTCGGGAATGCGCGCGGGATCAGTCATCGTCCGCCTCCAGGATGCGACCTGCCTCGACGCGCACGGTCCGCGCACGCAGCGCCTGCGGCACGTCTTCTTCGACGGCAGCGGTGACGACCACCTGCTCGTAGTCGGCGACGAGCCCGGCGAGGCGGCTGCGCCGATCGGCGTCGAGCTCGGCGAAGACGTCGTCGAGGATCAGCACCGGGTCGCCGAGGCGCGATTCCGCCCGCAGCAGATGGGCGGATGCCAGGCGCAGTGCGAGCGCGACCGACCACGATTCACCGTGGGAGGCATATCCCTTCACCGGCAGACCGCGCACGCGCAGCAGCATGTCGTCGCGGTGGGGCCCGGTGAGGGTGAGGCCGCGCTCGAGCTCGGCGGTGCGGCGTGCGGCGAGGGCGGAGCGGAACAGCGCCTCGACGGCGGACGCATCGGAGGCCGTCGCCGCGGACGCGGCATCCTCTTCGGGGTCGGCGCCGTCCACCGACAGCGCCCAGACGAGTTCGGGACTGTGGTCGGCGCCGGCGATGGAGGAGTAGGCGTCGACGAGGGGCTGGGTGAGCTCGGCGGCCAATGCCAGCCGGGCCCGGATCACCTGCGTGCCGAGGGTGACGAGCTTGTCGTCCCACACGTCGAGGGTCGCGAGGGCATCGCCGCGAACGCCCCGCGCCTTCGCGGACTTCAGCAGCGCAGTGCGCTGTTTGAGCACGCGGTCGTAGTCGGCGAGCACTCCCGACATGCGGGGACTGCGCTGGACCAGCAGCTGATCGGCGAAGCGGCGGCGGGCCGACGGGTCGCCGCGCACGATCTGCAGGTCTTCGGGGGCGAACAGCACCACCTGCGCGTAACGCGGCAGTTCGGCAGGCTTCACGGGAGCTCCGTTGACCCGCGCCTTGTTCGACCCCTGGCGGTTGACCTGGGCTTCGAGCTGCACGCGGCGCTCCCCGTGGGCGAGCCGCGCGCGCACGATTGCGGCATCCGCGCCGTCGCGCACCATCGGGGCATCGTTCGAGACGCGGTGTGACCCCAGCGTGGCCAGGAACGCGATCGCCTCGACGAGGTTCGTCTTTCCCTGGCCGTTGCGGCCGACGAAGACGTTCGCTCCCGACGTCAGTGCGACGTCGGCCGCCGCATAATTGCGGAAGTCCACGAGGCTGAGCTGCTCGACGATCACCGAATCACCTTAGTTCGCCGGTCCGACAGGACGCCGGGCGGCGGCAGGTCAGCGCAGGAGCAGGTTGGGCTGCAGCAGGTACTTGAACGACCCCTCGCCCGCCCTGTCCACCGAGGTCTGCGCCGTGATCAGCACCGGGCTGAGCTTGTTGGCGTTCTCGCTGGAGGTGAACGTGATGCGGGTGAACTCGCTGCGGACGGCGCCGAGAGCCTCGATGAGGTACTGGGGGTTCAGGCCCAGCGTGACGTCTTCGCCCACGAGCGTGGCATCGACCGATTCGGTTGCCCGAGCCTGCTCTGTACCCGAGGCGTCCATCGAGACGCCGTCGGCGGTGAACGTGAACCGCAGCGGCGCCGAGCGGTCGAGCACGAGCGACACGCGACGAACAGCCTCGACGAGGTCGGCGGTGTTGACGACCGCGTGGTGCTCGGTCTGCTCGGGGAAGAGGCGGCGCACGGGCGGGAAGTTGCCCTTGATCAGCAGCGACGTGACCGTCTTGTTGCCGGCGGTGAATGCGATGATCTCGCGGTCGCCGGTGCCGGAGAAGGCGATCGAGATGTCGCCGGAGTGCGCGAAGGTCTTGCCGACTTCGGTCAGGGTGCGCGCCGGCACTAGCGCGGTCGTCGTCTCTTCGGACGCCGCCGAGCCGCCGTCCCACGGCAGCTCGCGCAGCGCGACGCGGTAGCGGTCGGTGGCGACGAGGCTGAGCTGCGTGCCCGAGACCTCGAGCTGCACGCCGGTGAGCACCGGAGTCACGTCGTCGCGCGAGGCGGCGAAGGCGACCTGGGCGATCGCCGTGGCGAAGTCGTCGGCGGGGACGAGGCCGGACTCTCCGGAGACCTCGGGGATCGCGGGGTACTCCTGCACCGGCATGGACGACAGGGTGAACCGCGCCGATCCGCAGGTGAGCAGGATGCCGCCGTCTTCTTCGAGGCTCATCTGCACGGGAGCGTTGGGGAGCTTGCTGGCGATGTCGGCGAGCAGTCGACCGTGAACCAGGATCGTGCCCGGGTCGTCGACGGTCGCCTCGATGGTGGTGCGGGCGGATGCCTCGTAGTCGAAGGCCGACAGCGACAGCCCGGTCTCGGTGGCTTCGATGAGCACGCCGGCGAGGATCGGCTGCGGGTTGCGCTGCGGCAGAAGCTTCACGACGAACGACACGGCCTCGCTGAAGACATCGCGATTGACGTGGAACTTCACTGGTGCTCCCTTGATGGCGGTAGGGCCTCCCATGCTAGTGCCACGAAGCCTCGGCCTCGGAAGACGCCGGCGCAGCGGCGGACACGGTGATGGACCCGGAATTCATAGAGATGGTTCTGTCATCTTGTTAACAGCTGTGGAAACTGTGGATAACTTCGACGATCCCAGTCGGCACAACCGAACTACATGCGTGTGACTTGTGGATTCGGTGAGGATTGGCGTGATTCCGCGGGTTGTCGGGGGGTGACACAAAACTCTTGTCATCCACAGGCGGGCCGGATCCACTCACAATCGTGTCGGCGCGTCTCACATTTATCCACAGGTTTTCCACACTGTGTAGAACTGGATGATGGGACCCCACAGGCGCCCTGTCAACCGCCGATGGATGGCATGCGCAACCGCGTGGAACATACGCCGCGGGGAATGCGGGCGCGGGCGCGCGCCAGACGTCGTCGTGGCGACGGGGAGGAGACGCGAGAGGGGTGCCGCGCGGTGGGAGCCCGCGCGGTGGGAGCCCGCGCCGAAGCGTCGTGGGTACCCGAAGAGAGGCCCGTCCCGCGCAGGGTGTTCAGGCCGCGGTGTGCGGCAGCGGCCGTCAGCGGCCGTTGCGACCGAGCTGGGTCGTGATCTCCGACACCTGGTTGTAGATCGAGCGACGCTCCTTCATGAGTTCGCTGATCTTCTTGTAGGCGTACATCACGGTCGTGTGGTCGCGGTTGCCGAAGAGCTGACCGATCTTCGGCAGCGACAGGCTCGTGCGCTCACGGCACAGGTACATCGCGATCTGACGGGCCGTGGCGACGGCCTGGGACCTGCTTGAGCCGTAGAGATCATCCACCGACAGCCGGAAGTATTGCGCCGTGGCGGTGATGATGTCGGTTGGCGAGACCACGTTGGCATCGTCGTGATCGATGATGTCGCGCAGCACGGTCTGTGCGAGGGAGATGTCCAGCGACGAGCGGTTGAGGCTCGCGAACGCCGAGACGCGGATCAGCGCCCCTTCGAGCTCGCGGATGTTCGACGAGACCTTCGTGGCGATGTACTCGAGAACCTCGTCGGGCACCAGAAGTCGCTCGGACTGCGCCTTCTTACGGAGGATTGCGATGCGGGTCTCGAGGTCGGGTGCCTGAACGTCGGTGATCAGACCCCATTCGAACCGACTGCGCATGCGGTCTTCGAACCCGGTGAGCAGCCGCGGCGGCAGGTCGCTGGTGATCACGACCTGCTTGTCGTGGTCGTGCAGCTGGTTGAACGTGTGGAAGAAGGCTTCTTGCGTCTCGGCGCGCCCCTGCAGGAACTGGATGTCGTCGATCAGCAGGATGTCGACTTCGCGGTAGCGTGCCTGGAAGGCGGCCCCGCGGTTGTTGGCGATCGAGTTGATGAAGTCGTTGGTGAACTCTTCGCTCGAGACGTATCGCACCCGGATGCCTGGGTAAAGGCTCAGCCCGTACTCGCCGATCGCGTGCAGCAGGTGGGTCTTGCCCAGACCCGAGTCGCCGTAGATGAACAGCGGGTTGTACGCCTTCGCGGGTGCTTCGGCCACAGCCACGGCGGCGGCATGCGCGAAACGGTTGGACTGGCCGATGACGAAGTTGTCGAAGGTGTACTTCGGATTGAGCCGCGTGTCGCTGCGGGACGGCGGTGCGATCGGCTCGGGTTCCTCGGCAATGGGACTGCGCACGATGACGGGCGCCGCTACCGGCTGCAGGGGCGTGGGTGCACTCAGGTGCGCGTCGGCGAGTTCCGGGTTGACCACCACGCGAAAGGCCGATGCCGCCGGCTGCGCGTCGACCCGGGCGAGGGCCTCCATGATCGGCGCGCGCAGACGCTTGTTCAGCTGAGCGGCGGTGAGCTCATTGGGCACATCCAGGTACAGCGTTCCGCTCATGACGCCCTGCGCCACGGCGAGGCTGAGGAATCCCTGCAATTGAGGGGTCACCCGCTCGTCGTGGGAGAGTTCGCCGAGCACGGCTCTCCAGACCGGAACGTCTGGAAGATCGTGCTGTGACATTGCGCCTCCGGGGGTCGATGCGCCGTGGCATCCCGCCGCACTCGGAGGGGGCGGGCCTGTGGATAACGTGCGGGGGCAACGCTAATCAGGCAACCTCGCCTCCACCAAATCCACTGTAGGCCGCCGCCGCGTGTCATTGCCAGGCGTGGGCGCAGCCGGTGGATAAAGTGAGCGGCTGCCTGCGCCCGGTTTGAGTTATCGGGCGGCGCGACGTACCCTTAATCGGTTGACGTATGCCCAGTCGGGCAGTCCCCTGTACCCGCGTCCCCGGTCCCAGCGTTCCGGTGACCGCCGATCCGGAGTGATCCTCATGAGCAAGCGCACCTTCCAGCCCAACAACCGTCGTCGCGCCAAGAAGCACGGCTTCCGCGCCCGCATGCGTACCCGCGCGGGCCGTGGCATCCTCGCCGCTCGTCGCGCCAAGGGGCGCACCGAGCTCTCTGCCTGACGCAAGCTGTGCTTTCGAGGCCGAACCGCCTCACTCGCGGCGTCGAGTACCGAGCGGTGGTCCGCGGCGGTAGGCGGTGTGGGGGATCCCACACCGTGACCTACGTTGCGGCATCCCCCGGTGACGGCACCTCCCGGTTCGGCTTCATCGTGAGCAAGCAGGTCGGCGGCGCCGTCGTGCGCAACACCGTCCGGCGGCGGCTCAAGGCCGTGTGCGCCGAGGCGCTGAGCGACGTGCCCTCGGGCACCGATGTCGTGATCCGCGCTCTGCCCAGCGCCGCGACCGCACCCTATGCCGAACTGCGCAGCGAGGTCCGGCGCTGTCTGGCCAAACGGGTGCCGGCATGAGCGTGTCGACCTTGCCGACGGCTTTCGTCGGTGACGGCGCGCTCCACGCCGACGCGCTGGTGCGCGGCATCCCCCTCGTTCCTCGCAACCTGGGGCTCGCCCTTCTGCACGGCTACCGCGCCACGATCTCCCACGTCTATGGCGACGTCTGCAAGTACTACCCCTCGTGTTCCGCCTATGCCGTCGGCTCCGTCCAGCAGTACGGGCTTGCGAAAGGGACCGCGATGGCCGCGATGCGCCTGGCCCGCTGTCATCCCTGGGCTGCCGGCGGGATTGATGACGTACCGTCGAATCCACGCTTTGGCCATGAGCTGACTCGGCACGGATTCGTCGTGCCCTCCGGAAAGGACTGATCCGTGCTGGATCTCTTCGCTGCCACCCCGATCCCGGTGGTCCCCACCCCGACGACACCGCCTCCCGGGGAGGGTTTCGACCTCTTCAGCACGCTGATGTGGCCGTTCAAGTGGCTTGTCGAGCTCATCCTGGTGTTCTGGCACTGGCTGTTCACGGCTGTGGGGATGCCTGCTACGGCAGGTGCCACCTGGGTGCTGTCCATCATCGGCCTCGTCATCGTGGTGCGCTCCGCGCTGATCCCGCTGTTCGTGCGGCAGATCAAGAGCCAGCGCAAGATGATGGAAATTGCTCCTGAGCTGCGTAAAGTCCAGGAGAAGTACCGCGGCAAGAAGGACCAGCTTTCTCGCGAGGCCATGAGCCGCGAGACGATGGCGCTGTACAAGAAGCACGGCACCACACCGGTGTCGAGCTGTCTGCCGCTGCTGGTGCAGATGCCGATTCTGCTGGGCATGTTCTACACGCTCAGCGATGTGAAGAAGCACGCTGAGTGGGGCGTGGGCGGTGTGGGCTTGCTCAACACCGAGCTCACGAAGCAGTTCTACGACGCGCAGCTCTTCGATGTCGCTCCGCTGCACGTCAACATGATCGACGCGATCAACCAGGGGCAGACCGCGACCGTCATCATCCTGATCATCCTCGTGGTGCTGATGATCGCGTCGCAGTTCATCACCCAGCTGCAGATCATCTCGAAGAACCTGTCGCCCGAGGCCAAGACCGGCCAGGCGTACCAGATGCAGAAGATCATGCTGTACGTGCTGCCGCTGGCATTCATCTTCTCGGGTGTCTTCTTCCCCCTCGGTGTGGTCATGTACTGGTTCACGTCGAACCTGTGGACGATGGCGCAGCAGTTCGTCGTGATCCGCAACCTGCCGACCCCCGGCTCCGACGCCGCGAAGCAGCGCGAGGAGCGCCTGGCACGCAAGGGTAAGGCGCTGGATTCCAAGGGCCGCGTCATCCCGATGGAGAAGTACCAGGAGGAGCAGCGGCGTCTGGCTGAAGAGGCAGAGCGCGCACGTGCGGCCGCGCCCAAGCGCCAGCAGCCGGTCGGCAAGCAGCGCGCGAAGAAGAAGCAGGCGCCCAAGGGTGCTCCCGCGAAGAAGGCCTCGGCCGACGGCTCGGGAAAGCCGGCGGGCTCCGACGCCACGGGAGGCTCCGCATCCGACAGCAGCGCCGCCGGCCGGCCGCGTTCGACGCCGCCCAAGAGTGGTCCCGCCAAGAAGGCCTCGCCCGACGCTTCGGGCAAGCCGGGAGGCTCCGCATCCGACGGCACTGACGGCAGCCGGCCGAGTACGACGCCGCCGAAGCCGCCCAAGAAGTCCTGATCGCACGAAGGAAAACGAACATGACTCTCACGCCTGAATCCGCGGACGCCACGGTCGAGCAGCTCGAGCAGGAAGGCGACATCGCCGCCGACTACCTCGAAGAGCTGCTCGATATCGCCGACATCGACGGTGACCTCGCCCTGGACGTGCGCGCCGGGCGCGCGTACGTTTCGGTCGAAGCCGAGGACTCGGGCTCGCTGTCCCTGCTGAGCCACCCGGACACGGTGCAGGCGCTGCAGGAGCTGACACGGCTTGCCGTTCAGAACCGCACCGGACGCTTCTCGCGTCTAATCCTCGATGTCGGGGGATCGCGTGAGCAGCGCCAGCGCGAACTGGAGCGCCTGGTCGATCTCGCGATCGAGCGTCTGGACGAGGGCGCATCGCAGGCATCCCTGCCGCCCATGTCGAGCTACGAGCGCAAGCTCGTGCACGATGTGGCCTCGGCGCGGGGCTTCGTCTCGGAGTCCTACGGTGAGGGCGCCGACCGGCACACGGTCATCAGCCGCGCCTGACGCTCCGCTTCCGTGATGAACACTCTCGAAGAAGAACCCCAGGTCGCGTGGGAAATTTTCGGCGACCGCATTGACGTTGCGCGCGCGTTCACGTCGGCACTCGCTGCGCACGGCGAAGAGCGTGGTCTCATCGGACCGCTGGAGCTGCCGAGACTGTGGACACGGCACATCCTCAACAGCGCGGTGGCCGCCCCGTTGTTCCAGGGCACGGTGGGCGACGTGGGGTCCGGCGCAGGTCTGCCTGGCGTCGTGCTGGCGATCGCGCGTCCCGACGTGCGGTGGGTGCTCATCGAGCCGATGGAGCGCCGGGTGATGTGGCTCGAGGAACAGGTGCGTGAGCTGGGACTCGACAACGTCGAGGTGCTGCGCGCGCGGGCGGAGGACTGGTCACGCGGTCCCGTCCTCGACGCCGTGACTGCGCGGGCGGTGAGCGCGCTGCGCACGCTGGTTCCACTCACCGCTCCGCTGGTGCGCGACGGGGGCGAGCTCGTCCTGCTCAAGGGCGCGAACGCGGCGAACGAGATCGCGGCTGCCGAGAAGGTCATCCGCAGGTTCCGTCTTTCGAACGTGCGGGTCGAGCCGGTGGGCGAGGGTCTGATCGCGGAGCCGACGCGGGTCATCCGAGCCACCGTCCGCTGACGCGGCCTGCTGGCCGACCGCTCCCCGCCTCACGACCCGTTCTCGATGGGGGAAAACGACCGGTTTCGGTTGTGTGAGAGCCATTCTGCGCACCGCTTCGTACTCCGGGGTCGCCCCGAAATGACGCCGAGAGGCACCGATTCGAGCCGCATGCCCGCCGAAAGGGCACCTGTTTCACGTGAAACAAGGGATCTGCTGGCGAGTGAGTATTCGCGGTGCCGAGTGAGTATTCGGTGGATCGAGTGAGTATTCGCCGCCTCGTAGGAGTAATCCGGACGCTCTGACTTCGGGGGGCCGGACAGCGGCCATTCCTGCCTTCGTGATGTTGCCACTCCTGTCGACCATCGGGCGCACGAAAAGCCTCGGGGCCGTCGGATGCCAGGCTGGCTTGTGGCGGTCGCGAGAAGGTGGACTGACCGTTGACAGGTGGTCTCGCCGCGCCGTTGTTGCAACCGACGGGCGGCCGAGCGGGGGGATCCTCATGGTTCTGGTCTCCCCTTTGATCCATCCTGATCTGGCCAGACGGACGTGGTTGGCGCGCGCCACGGGCGCCCGACACCCTGCGCCGCACTTACCCGGGCCAGTGCTGCCGTGGACATGTGGTCAGATGACCCGGTACAAGGGGAGGCCAGGACTGCCTACGAGAGAGGGCATGACAGGACGCGTTTCACGTGAAACATTCTGCGCGCAGATACGCATGTGCGCCGCGCGCACGCGGTTCTTCGTTCGCGACGGCGGGGGACGCGGCGCTCATCACCCACCAAGGGGTGAAGCTCAAGGTCCGTGTCGGCGACAGGCCTGCCGCCCGCCGTGTGCGGGAGCCGCGCGTCGTCGTCGAGCGCCCCGTCGCCCGGTTCGCAACTGGTCGGTTAATGGGTCGCAGAGGACCCACGGGGGTCACGTATGGTGCGGAAGCGGGGGAGGTTATGCCTGTGGGCACGCCTTTCGCGCACCGGGGTCGGATGGGCTAGCCGGCGGCGCGGGCTCGCCACCTTCTGCCCTCCGCGCGCCCGCGTTCTGGCACCTCGCACCTCGGCGTGCGGGGCGCGACGGCCTGCCCCAAGCGCGAGATTCGCTCCTTTCGGTATGTTTCACGTGAAACAAGCGACCAAGTTGCGTCGGTGACTCGTTCGGGGCCGAGGTGTCCGTCTGCCGGCCGGTCTTGCGTCCGGCATGGGTAAGCGCAGCGGCAGCATCCCAGAGCCCGGATCGACGCCGGCTGAGCATGGGTCCCGGCGCGCCTGCCGCCGGACTAGATGTTTCACGTGAAACGGGCGCTTGCACGGGGCCGAAACGAGGGCGGGGAGTGTGACGCGAGTGGGAAAAGCGGCGGTGCACTATGCCGTAGCTGCTTGACACCGCGGGAGGGTCGGTATGCGAGCGAAGCAGGGCACGAGCACCGAGCGACGAGCCTCGAACCGGCAAACCGGTGCGTTTCACGTGAAACACCCCTCCGCATCTCACGGGTTCGGGCCCGGGGGTCGCGCGTACAGGCGGTTCAGCTTTGGGCGGGCCACGCCGCAGGGCCGCGACACGACCGGCGTGACGGCGACCCGCGGTCACGCCTCGCGCGCTATCGAACTGCCGTTTCACGTGAAACATCACGCCCACGGCCGCCAAGGACACCGAGGGGTGTGGGGGACAGGGGTTGATCATGATCTACCAGCGTGCACCGGAGTAATGGTCCGTTTCACGTGAAACTAGCAGCTCGACGGGTGGGCCCAGCTTGTAGCGAGGGTACTCCGCGTACCCGCCCCAGCCGCAGAGTGTGGCTATTTCGGTGTCCGGCTCGGCCACCGCGGACGACAGAGCCCGCAATAGTGTGCGCTCGGGGTTCTTCTGCGGGTCATTTCGATTGCACCAGCGCCCCTGTGGTGCGCGAGCAGCATGTCCAAGGCGCCAGCAGGTCCGCGGATTCCTCCGCCGCGCACGCTGCGCGTACCCAAAATGAACCGATAGGGGCGCAAATTTCCGCAATTTCCAGGCGCCCGGCCCCGGCCCAGCGAGGGTTCAGGCGCTGAGTCCGGCCGTCGGCCAAGGAAGAGGAGCCCAGGTTTCCGCGCCGCGCGCACCTGCAAAGGGGAGGCGCGTCGCCGACCCCGAATGGGTGCGGCGACGGGACGTCGAAGTGCCGCTAGGCCGAAGGCGCCGAAAGCGGGTGCAACGCCGCTCTTTGTTTGTGCGGCGTTGCGCTAGCGCACCCACCGGTTGTGTGGGCGCGGCGGGCCGGTAGGCGTCGTGAGATGTCGTCCTCGCACCCCAAGATGGCTTGGCTAGGCCGACCGTCCACGCTGCAACCGGGCGTTCAACAACCACCGGCAGGGGAGGCCTGGCCGCTCGTCAGTACATAGGGATGCCACCTCGTGCGTGACCGGGGCCCTTCGGCCACGCGCCCCAAGCCCGCGGTGGGGCCGGAATGCAGAGATGTTTCACGTGAAACGCCGCCTCGGGAGTGGGATTGTGCCCGCGCCCGGCGGTGCGGAGGACGGGAGTGGGGGCGGGGTCGCGTAGGGTTGAACAGGTGTCTCGTCGAGCGAAAACGGAAGGATGTTTCACGTGAAACAACCCGAGGATGGAGCCGGACCGGCATCCTTCAGCCTCGACGACGCACCGCTGGCGCGGGAATTGGCGGACCTCACCGCACGGCGCCGCGCGCTCGACGTCGTTGACGTGCGATTGACCGGAGAAACCCGCGTTTTCACCGTTTCCAACCAGAAGGGCGGGGTGGGCAAGACCACGACGGCAGTGAACGTCGCCGCCGCTCTCGCCGCTCTCGGCGCACGTGTGCTCGTCATCGACCTGGACCCGCAGGGAAACGCCTCCACGGCGCTGGGGATCCCCCACACGGCCGACATCCCGAGCGTTTACGACGTTCTGATCGACGACTTCCCGCTCGCCGACATCGTGCAGCAGAGCCCGGAATCACCGAATCTCTTCTGTGCGCCCAGCACGATCCACCTCGCCGGCGCTGAAATTGAACTGGTGTCCCAGGTGGCACGCGAGCACCGGCTCAAGACGGCCCTCGAGGACTACCTGCGCGATCTGCAGCCGCGTCTGGACTTCGTCATCATCGACTGCCCGCCCTCGCTAGGGCTGCTGACGATCAATGCGTTCACGGCGGCCGACGAGGTGATGATCCCGATCCAATGCGAGTACTACGCGCTGGAGGGGCTCAGCCAGCTGCTCGGGAGTGTGCGGATGATCCAGAAGCACCTCAACCCCCAGCTGCACGTCTCGACGATCCTGCTGACCATGTACGACGGCCGCACCCGCCTCGCCCAGCAGGTCGCCGAAGAGGTGCGCTCGCACTTCGCCGAGCAGGTTCTGCGCACGGTGATCCCGCGCTCGGTGCGAGTGTCCGAGGCTCCGAGCTTCGGACAGACCGTCATCGCGTACGACGGACACTCAGCCGGGGCAGTGGCTTACAAGGAAGCAGCGGTGGAGATCATCCAGCGCGGCACGACACACAAAGAAGAAGGAAAACCCTGATGGCGAAGAGAACTGGTCTCGGTCGAGGCATTGGGGCGCTCATCCCGACGTCGGAGCCGTCGGAGGCGCGTCCCGTCGACGTGTTCTTCCCCGGCGCCTCGCGGAAGGCCGCCGAGGCTGAGGCTGCAGCCGTCGCCGCGTCCGCAGCGGCAACCGAAGAGACGTCCACGACGGATGCCGCCGTCGTCGCGCAGCCCGCGACGTCCGAAGACACCTCGCGCACGGACGCGACAGACGTGCCCGAGGCCGACGCCCCCGACGCACCGGCATCCGACCCAGCCGCGCCCGAGCTCGTCGCCATCCCGGGCACCCGCCTGATCCAGGTCGACCCCAACGACATCGTCCCGAACCCGCGCCAGCCGCGCACGCACTTCGACTCCGACGATCTCGCAGAGCTCGTGCACAGCGTGCGGGAGTTCGGCGTGCTGCAGCCCGTCGTCGTGCGCACCAACGCCGACGGCAAGTACGAGCTCATCATGGGGGAGCGGCGCACGCGCGCGTCGCGTGAAGCGGGCCTCACCTCGATCCCGGCGATCGTGCGCGACACCGAGGACGAGCACCTGTTGCGTGACGCGCTGCTCGAGAACCTGCACCGCTCGGAGCTGAACCCGCTGGAAGAGGCATCCGCCTACCAGCAGCTGCTCGAGGACTTCGGCATCACGCAAGAAGAGCTCGCCACGCGCATCGGCCGGTCCCGGCCGCAGATCAGCAACACCATCCGCCTGCTGAAGCTGCCGATTCCGGTGCAGCATCGGGTCGCCGCGGGCGTCTTGAGCGCCGGGCACGCCCGCGCCGTCCTGTCACTCGAGGACCCCGAGGCGATGCAGCGGCTCGCCGACAAGATCGTCAACGAGGACCTTTCGGTGCGCGCCGCCGAGGCTGCGGCGAAGGCGACGGATGCCGGCACGTCGCGCCGTGCCCTCCCGAAGGCGGGCGCGCGACGTGCACACCTCGATGAGGTCGCCGAGCGGCTGGGCGATCGACTGAACACCAAGGTGAAGATCAACATCGGCGCAAGAAAAGGCCAGGTCATCATCGATTTCGCGACGATCCAGGACCTCAACCGCATTCTCGAGGAGATCGGCGAGACCGAGTTCGGCGCCCGCTGACCCGGGCATCGGCGGCCCGACGTAGGCTGGATGAATGACAGCCGACGAGTCCCACGCCCCCCGCCGGGCGAGCCTCGAACTGCTGCGCGCTGAGGCCGGCGACGAGCTGTCGGTGCTGGTGCACGAGCGCCTGCGCGCGGGCGAGGATCCCTGGGAATTCATGGAGGACCTGCCGAGCGTCGATGAGCTCGTGGTGCTGCTGCTGCGCGCCGACAACATCGCCGCCGACGGGGGTGCGCGGCCCACCGAGGCCCGCAACTACCGCGTGCTGCGCCAGATCGCCCTCGACTACCCGGAGCTCACCAGCGCGGTCTGGCGTCTTCTCGGCTCCGAGCCGCACCGACCGTGGGATGCCGCGGTGCGCGCAGACGCCTCCTGAGGCGCCTCAGGCACGCGAAAGGCCCGACCAGACGTGTCTGGACCGGGCCTTATGCGTAAGGGCGTCTCAGCCGATATAGGCGGCGAGATCCTGCTCGAGGGCGAACTTCGGCTTGGCGCCGATGATCGTCTTCTCGACCTCGCCCTTGCGGAACACCTTCATCGCCGGGATCGACGTGATCTGGTACTTCATCGCAAGATCCGGGTTCTCGTCGACGTTGAGCTTGAGAATGGTGATCTTGCCGGGGTGCTCGGACTGGATCTCGTCGAGGATCGGCGAGACCATGCGGCACGGGCCGCACCATTCCGCCCAGAAGTCGACGAGCACGGGGCCGTCGGCGTCGAGGACGTCCTGCTGCCAGTTGCTCGAGGTGGTGGCCTTGGCTGTCATGAATGCTCTCCTTGGGAAGTCTGTCAGTAGGGGGAACGTCGAGGCGTGGGGGATTGTTCCTCAGGCGCCGACCGTGGCGGCATCCGGCAGGCCGTCGATCTGCGCGACGTCGCTCTCGGGCAGGGCCGCCTCGCCGCGCGCGGCGAGGTAGTGCTCGACGTCGAGGGCGGCGACCGTGCCGCTGGCGGCCGCGGTGACCGCCTGGCGGTAGGTGGGGTCGATCACGTCGCCGGCGGCGAACACGCCCGGCACCGAGGTGCGCGACGTGCGACCGTCGACCCAGATGGTTCCCTCAGGGGTGAGCTGGAGCTTGTCGTGCACGAGGTGGGTGCGCGGGTCATTGCCGATGGCGACGAACAGGCCGTCCAGCGGCAGCTCGCGGGTGGTGCCGTCGGTGGTGGAGCGCAGCACGACGCCGTTGACGGCCTCGTCGCCGAGGATGTCGGCGACTTCGCTGTTCCAGATGAACTCGATCTTCTCGTTCGCGAAGGCGCGCTCCTGCATGATCTTCGATGCGCGCAGGGTGTCCTTGCGGTGGATGATGTACACCTTGGAGGCGAACTTCGTGAGGAACGTCGCCTCTTCCATGGCCGAGTCGCCGCCGCCGACGACGGCGATCGTGCGCTCACGGAAGAAGAAGCCGTCGCATGTGGCGCACCACGACACGCCGCGGCCCGACAGGCGCTCCTCGCCGGGGACGCCCAGCTTGCGGTACGCCGACCCGGTCGCGTAGATCACGGAGTACGCCTGGTGCACCTCGCCGTTGCCGAGTGTCACGGTCTTGACGTCGCCGTCGAGGTCGAGTGACACGACGTCCTGATAGAGCACCTCGGCGCCGAAGCGCTCGGCCTGCTCCTGCATCCTCGTCATGAGGTCGGGACCCATGATGGCCTCGGGGAAGCCGGGGAAGTTCTCGACCTCGGTGGTGTTCATGAGCTCGCCGCCGACTTCGACGGAGCTCGCGATGACCAGTGGCTCGAGGTTGGCACGGGCCGCGTAGATGGCGGCGGTGTAGCCGGCGGGACCCGATCCGATGATGATGACCTGACGCACGTGTGCTGCTCCTTCGACGGCGGGGAGGATTACCCGCTCATGTCTTCAACACATGCTAACCGCGGGGCATTCCAGCCGCCCCCGGCGCACCGCGCACTGCCGACTCAGCGCCGGCCGGGCAGCACCCGACGCACGAGGCCCAGGGCGACCTGCAGCTCGGGGGCACGCAGCAGCGCCAGCATTCCGACGTAGACCAGGGCGACGACGGCGCCGATGAGCATGGTGCCGAGAGCCCCCTGCAGCTTGTCGGCCAGCATCCAGCTGTCCTGGGCGCCGAAGGTGAAGAAGATCAGCCATCCGGCCGCTCCCGCGGGGAGGGCCGCCAGCATGAACCGGCCGAGCGCGGGCACCCACCTGCCGGCTTCGAGCCGGCCGATCTTGCGCCGCAGCATGACCGCCGCGATGACGAGAGCGACCGTGAGAGCGATCGACTGACCGAGCGCGACGCCCGCCGCCGTGAGCCCCGCGGGAAGTGTGGATGCCAGCAGCGCCGTGACGGCGACGATGACGGCCTGCACGAGCGAGAACACGAAGGGCGTGCGGGTGTCGCCGAGCGCGTAGAACGAGCGCTGGATGGTGAACAGCACGGCGATGGGGATGAGCCCCACCAGATAGCCGCCGAGCACGAGCGCTCCCTCGACGGCGGTGGGTGCGTCGTTGGTGAAGATGCGGGAGACGGGCACGGCGGCGGCGGCGATCGCAGCGGTGGCCCCGACGATCAGCACGCCGATCGAGCGGATGCTGGTGTCGATGTCGCGCCGCATATCGTCGATGCGGCCGTCGGCGGCGTGTTCGCTGAGCTGCGTGAAGTAGGGGATGCCGATCGACAGCACGATGATCGAGTACGGCAGCATGAAGATGAGGTTCGCGTTGCCGGTGACCATGTTCGCCGCGGCCCCGGCATCCGAGGCATCCGACAGCACGTTGGACTGCACGATCGCGCTCAGCTGGGCGACGAGCACCATGAGGAACGTCCAGCTCGCCAGGCGTCCGATGACGCCGAGCCCCATGCCGCGCCAGTGGAAGTCGGGGCGCAGGTGCAGACCCGTGCGGCGCCAGAAGACCAGCAGCAGCACGGCCTGCAGCACGATGCCGAGCGTCGCGGTGCCGGCGATCAGCGCGACCATCCCGGCATCCCAGCCCTCGATGGAGGAGTGCGTGCCGTAGATCACGATGAAGGCGCCGAAGCCGATGATCGAGACGACGTTGTTGACCACCGGGGTCCACGTGTACGGGCCGAACACGCGGCGCGCGTTGAGCGTCTCGCCCAGCAGCGCGTAGAGGCCGTAGAAGAAGATCTGCGGCAGGCACCAGTAGGCGAAGACGGTCGCGAGGGCGTGCTGCTGCGGGGAGAACCCGCCACCGTACAGCGAGACCAGAAGCGGCGCGCACGCGACGGCGATGACCGTGATCGCCAGCAGCACCACCGCGCCCAGGGTGATGAGCTTGGAGATGAAGGCCTCGCCGCCGTCGTCGCTGCGGCCGGCGGCGACGATCTGCGGCACGATGACGCCGGTGAGGATGCCCATCGACACGATGAGGAAGATCGCGTTGGGGAGCTGATTGGCCACGACGAATGCGTCACCCGCCATCGCCGTGCCGATCGCCGTGACGAGCACGATCGACCGCAGGAGCCCTGTCAGCCGCGAGACGAGGGTGCCCGCGCCGATCATGACACTTGCCCGGCCGATGCTCATCGTTCTCCGTCCTCGGCGCCTGCGGCATCCGCGGTGGCCCGTCTGCGCCGGCGCACCGTGCGGAAAAGCCCGATGACGAGAAGACCGCCCACGACCGTCACGAGGGCTCCGACCCCGATCACCTCCCAATCGGCACGCACCATGACGGTCGCGACCTGGGGAGAGCCCACGGGGATGCCGGTGGGGGAGAGCAGCTCGAACCGGATGTCGACCTCGCCGTTGCCGACGTGCGCCTCGACGGGGATCTCCACCCGGGTGTTGCTGTCGGGCTCGGCTCGCACCGTGGACTGCTCCTGCACCAGCAGCCGGGGTGCGCTGGGCTGGGCGATGAGCACCACATCGACCGGCCAGGGCAGGCTGTTGCGCACCCAGATGCGCAGCGGCACGTTCTGGCCCACCAGGTTGATGTCGCTGAGCTGCGGGACGCTGACCGCATTGAGAGTCGCCGCGGTCGCTTCCAGGTGCTCGGCGAGGGTCGTCTGCCAGGTCTCGGGGTCCGGAAGCCACCCGCCGCCCAGCAGCTGCAGAATGCTCGCGCGCTCGGGGCCGGTGATGAGGGTCGGGTCCTCGAGGATGGTGGCGAAGTCGGTGAGCGCAGCCTCGCCTTCCAGAAGCTCGGTGACCGCGGCCGTGCGGGCTTCGTCGGGTTCGCTCTCGGTGACGGTGACGGCGACGGGCTCCGCGGCGACGAGTGCATCAAGGCCGACCGGAGTGGCGCCCGGCGCATTGGCCACTGCCGACAGCGCCGTGGTGAGGCCGAAGCTCGAGCGGCCGTCGAGCCGGTCGACTGTGACCGCGATCGGGCGGCCGCCGCTCTCGCGCACCGCGAAGGCGAGGTGAGCCGTGGCTTCGGTCAGTGGTGCGCCGCGCAGCGAGCTCTCGTCGATCGCCGAGGCGTCGCGGAGCGCCGCCGAGACGGCCGAATCGTAGACGAGCACCGAGGCCTCGCCCGCGACGGCCCTGGCGGCGACCGTGGCGTCGCCGGCGCCCGAGGTGGTCGTGCCGGAGGGGATGAGTGTGAGCGCGGCATCCTCACCGCTGCCCAACCCGCCGAGGGTGGCGACCGTCGCCGGTCCCGCGGTGCCGGTGAAGGGCCAGTACACCGCACCGCGCGTCGCTTCGACCGAGACCAGCTCGTCCAGCGTCGGGTAGACCGGTTGCCCCGGCGGCGTGGTGGGGGTGGGCGTCGGTGTGGGGGTCGGGCTGACCTGTTGTGCGGGTTCGTCGGTGTCCGCCCTCGCAGGCGCCGGCGTCGACGTGGGGGTCGTCGTCGGAGTGGGCGTCGGGACCGGGGTCGCCGCAGGGTCGGGCACGAAGTCCGCCGCATTCAGGTACGGCTGCAGGGAGGTGGGGGGTAGCGGCGCGGGCAGGCCCGCGTCGAGCTGGGCTGCGACGTCGGCGTCGCCGAACTGCAGGGCGAAGCGGTCGTTGGGCAGAGCCTCCAGCTGCGCCAGCCACGCGGTGGCCGAGGGAGGTGCGGCGCTGCCGAGCACTCGGACGGCCGCGAGGACAGCGGGGTCCACGGCGAGGATCGCGGTGGTGCCGGCGACGGCGGCGAGCTGCGCGGTGAGCTCGCCGTCCGGGGCGGTGAGGGCGGTGAGCTCATCCGAAGAGAGCAGGCCGTCGCTCGCAGGCGGCGCGGTGATGGGAACGATGACGCCCACGCCGGCGCCGCCGGCGCCGTCGTCGGGCACGGTCATCACGCTCGTGGACATGAGGGTGCCCGACGCGTTCGTGGCCGTTGCGCGCAGCGGGTACACCCCGGGCGCGCGGCCCGCCAGCTGCGGGTCATCGGGGGGGAGCATCAGGCCGGTCACGCCACGTTCGCCGGCATCCACGGCGTCGGCGACGGCGACGGCCACCACAGCCAGGTCGTCCGCGGTGCCGTCACCTGCCAGCCACGCGCTCAGCGCGGCGCGGTCGCCCAGCGGTGCCGCGCCCAGCTCCAGCACCACTTCGGCGGCGGGGGAGTTCAGCGACGTGCCGTTGGACAGGGTCACCGACACCGCGAGAGCGTCTCCGGGCCGCACGATTCCGTTGCCCACCGGCGACAGGGTCATCTCGAGCGCTGCGTCGGTGTCGGTCTCGTCGCTTTCGGGTGTGGCTGCTGCAGCGGCGCTGGTTGCGGCGGCTGCGGCTGCGGCTGCGGCGCTGGACCATGCCGGGGCGAGCATGAGCACGACCATCAGCGCGGTCAGCAGCGCGAGGCGCCAGGGGCGGCGCGGTGCGGCGGGGATGTCGGTCATGGCGGGTTTCGGCTCGGGTGCGATTCATGACCGCACGGTCAGCCGATTCTAGGCCGGGCGGCCTTTGAGCTTCCCGAACGGCGGGGCGATCCGCCCGAAGCGGGGTTGAATGGAAGGATGCCGACACCTCCCGATCCCGCCCTCTGCCGCGCCCTCGCGGACGACCTGCGGGCCGCCGCCTTTTCTGCCGACGGTCTGCGCGACGCGTGGGGCGAGGCGGCCGACGGGGCGATCGCTCGGGGGCTGCGCCTGCCCGCCGAGCGGACTCTGACCGGCCGGTCCGACCCCCTCGCGGTGCTGGCCCGGCTGCTCGTGCTGGGCATGCGGCAGCCTGCAGCGGTCGTGGACGCCGCCCTGCCGCTGACCGGTGCGGCGGGACTGATCGCCCTGGAGCTGGCGACGGCCTCGGGTGACACGATCATGCCGCGCGCGGTCATCCGCCCGCAGGAGTTCTCCGATGACGCCGGTGATGTGCAGTGGTGGGTCGCGAGCGACCTCGACGAGGCGGCGCTGGGTGGGCCCCTGCCCGAAGACCATGTGCTGGGCGTCGGCGGCGCATCGCTGACGCTTGCCGGCCTGCAGCTGCCCGGCCGCGTGGGTCGCGTGCTCGACATCGGTACAGGATGTGGCATCCAGGCGCTGCGCGCGCGGCGCGACGCCGACCTCGTGATCGCGACGGACGTGTCCGAGCGGGCCCTTCACTTCACCCGCCTCAACGCCCTGCTGAACGGCGTCGACGGCATCGAGGTGCGGCGGGGGAGCCTGTTCGAGCCGGTCACGGGCGAACAGTTCGAACGGGTCGTGTCGAACCCACCGTTCGTCATCACGCCCCGCGCGGCGGGGGTGCCGGCGTACGAGTACCGCGACGGCGGGCTCGTGGGCGACGCGCTCGTGGCGCAGGTCGTCAGCGGCGTGGGTGTGCACCTCGCCCCCGGCGGGGTCGCGCAGCTGTTGGGCAACTGGGAGTACCGCGACGGCGAGGACGGGCTCGATCGGGTGCGCCAGTGGGTGGCGGCATCCGATATTCCTCTGGACGCATGGGTGGTGGAGCGGGAGGTTCTCGACCCGCTCGCATACGCCGAGCTGTGGATCCGCGACGGCGGCACGGAGCCCGGTTCGCCGGAGTCCACGCGACTGCTGGCGGCCTGGCTCGACGACTTCGCCGAGCGCGGGGTCACCGGCATCGGGTTCGGATACGTGCTGCTGCACCGCTCGCGGGGGTCGGCGCCCACGCTCGCCCGCTACGAGCGGGTGACGCAGCCCGTCGGCGGGGCCCTGGGCCCGCACCTGGCGGCGTCGCTGGCTGCGCACCAGCGGCTTGCCGACATGGACGACGCTGCGCTCGCGGCGAGCGTGCTGGAGGTGGCTCCCGACGTCACCGAGGCGCGGCACCACCTGCCCGGCGCCGAGGACCCCAGCGTCATCGAACTGCGTCAGGGCGGAGGCTTCGCGCGCACGCTCGAGGTCGACCCCGCACTGGCCGGCCTGGTCGGGGCGTGCGACGGCGACCTGCCGGTCGGGGTCCTGATCGACGCGATCGCACAGCTGCTCGAGGTGGATGCCGCCGCGTTGCGCGCGGACCTTCTCCCTCGCGTGCGTGAGTTGCTGTTCACACAGTTCCTGCGGTTCGCTGGGTAGTCGCCGACAGGGGAGCGCAGGAGCGCTCGGTAGGCTCGAACCCATGCTCAACATGGCCGAGGGCCTCGCCCGCATCGGCGCGCTTGCCGCGTCGCCGGTCGTCGACGCCCTCGCGCGCGCGTTCGCCGACGCCGGCTTCGAGCTCGCACTCGTCGGCGGCCCGGTGCGCGACGCGCTGCTGGGCCGGCCGACGAACGACCTGGATTTCACGACCAACGCGCGGCCCGACGACATCCTGCGGATCGTGAAGCCGATCTCCTCCGCGCAGTGGGACATCGGCCGCGACTTCGGCACCATCGGCGCCCGCGTCCGCGGCGAGCAGGTGGAGATCACCACCTACCGCGCCGACGAGTACGACGGCGCCACGCGCAAGCCGGTCGTCGCGTTCGGCGACGACCTCGAGGGCGACCTCGCGCGGCGCGACTTCACCGTCAACGCGATGGCGCTGCGCCTTCCCGGCCCCGCCCTGGTCGACCCGACCGGAGGCGTCGAGGACCTCGTCGCCGGCATCCTCCGCACCCCTGTCGACCCGGCGGTCAGCTTCGGCGATGACCCGCTGCGCATGCTGCGCGCCGCCCGCTTCAGCGCCCAGTTGGGTTTCGACGTCGATCCCGCGACCGTCGCCGCGATGGCCGAGCGCGCCGAGACGCTCTCGATCGTGAGCCCCGAGCGCATCCAGGGCGAGCTCGTGAAGCTGCTGCAGGCCGATGACCCGGCGCGCGGCATCCGCCTGCTCGTCGACACCGGTCTGATGGCGAAGTTCCTGCCCGAGGTGCCGGCGCTGCGCCTCGAGGTCGACGAGCACCACCACCACAAGGACGTCTACGAGCACTCATTGACGGTGGTGCGGCAGGCGATCGAGCTCGAACGGGAGCGCAATCCGGATGCCGCGCCCGACGTCCGCCTGCGGCTCGCCGCCCTGCTTCACGACATCGGCAAGCCCGCCACGCGGCGGCTCGAGGACGGCGGCGGGGTGACCTTCCACCACCACGACGTCAAGGGCGCGCGGCTGGCCCGCAAACGGCTGCAGGCCCTGCGCTTCGACTCCGACACGATCGCGAGCGTGACCAAGCTGATCGAGCTGCACCTGCGGTTCTTCGGCTACGCCGAGGGCGCGTGGAGCGACTCGGCCGTGCGTCGGTACGTGCGGGATGCCGGCGACGAGCTCGAGCGCCTGCA
>NZ_JANJFJ010000331.1:0-4961 GCF_024626565.1 Microbacterium sp. zg.Y909 | reverse complement strand
CGGGCGATCGGCCTGGACACCAAGCGCGTGCAGTTCACGCCGGACCTCATGCCCGGCGACGTCTCCGGGTCGCTGGTGTACGACGCGCGCTCGGGCGAGTTCGAGTTCCGCGAGGGACCGGTGTTCACCAATGTGCTGCTGGCCGACGAGATCAACCGCACGCCCCCCAAGACCCAGGCCGCACTCCTCGAGGCCATGGAGGAGCGCCAGGTTTCGGCCGACGGGGTCACCCGCCCGCTCCCGGACCCGTTCCTCGTCGCGGCGACGCAGAACCCCGTGGAGCACGAAGGCACCTACTCGCTCCCCGAGGCCCAGCTGGACCGCTTCCTGCTGAAGCTCGTCATCGGCGTCCCCGCACGCGATGCCGAGCTCGCGGTGCTGCGCCGCCACGCCGACGGGTTCCGGCCGGGTGACCTCGATGCGGCGGGCCTGAGCGCAGTCGTCGGGGCCGACGAGATCCGCGCCGCCCAGCGCGCCGCGGCATCCGTCGCCGTCGCCGACGACGTGCTCGGCTACGTCGTCGACCTGGCCCGGGCCACCCGGCAGGCGCCGTCCGTGCAGCTGGGTGCGAGCCCGCGCGCCGCGACCGCCCTCCTGGCGGCGGCCAAGGTCTGGGCGTGGCTGGGCGGCTACCCCGCCATCACGCCCGACCACGTGCAGGCCATGCTGGTGCCCGCCTGGCGGCACCGGCTGCGGCTGCGACCCGAGGCGGAGATCGAGGGCGTGTCGGTGGAGGCGATCCTCGCGTCGGTGCAGCAGCAGACCCCCGTGCCGATCTGAGCCGGCGTCCGCCCGCCGCATCCCGCGTCCCACGTCTCCGTCCCACGCCTCCGACCCACGTCTCGGAAGGAACCATGTACGTCACCGGCCGTCTTCCTGCACTGGTCGCCCTCGGCGTCGTGCCCGTGGTGCTGCTGGGCTCGGCCGGCATCGCCCCGTGGGCGGTCGCCGGGGTGTGGCTCGTGCTGTGTGCGCTGGCGACGGGCGTGGATGCCGCAACCGCCCCGGACCCCCGCGGGTTGAGCGTCACGCGCACCGGTCCCACCCGCACCAGGCTCGGCGAGCGCGTCGACACTTCGCTCGTCGTGCACAACGGCGGCCCACGGCGGCTGCGCGGCCACCTGCGCGATGCCTGGCAGCCCACCGCTGGCGCGCCGGAGGGCCGCGCTGCGCTGGACGTCCCGGCCGGCGAGCGCCGGACGATCCCGATGCCGCTGCGGCCACGGCGGCGGGGCGAGCTGCGCAGCGACTTCGTCGTCGTCCGCTCCGGCGGACCGCTCGGCATGGCGGGGCGGCAGGCGCGCCTCGAGGCGCCCGGCGCCGTGCGGGTGCTCCCGCCCTTCGCGTCGCGGCGTCACCTGCCCTCACGATTGGCGCGGCTGCGCGAACTCGACGGCAACACCAGCGTGCAGGTGCGCGGACAGGGCACCGAGTTCGACAGCCTGCGCGAGTACGTCCGCGGCGACGACGTGCGCTCCATCGACTGGCGCGCCACCGCTCGCGCCGGCACGACGATGCTGCGCACCTGGCGCCCCGAGCGGGACCGGCACGTCGTGATCATCGTCGACACCGGGCGCACCGCCGCCGCGCGGGTCGGGGACGGCGTACGCCTGGATGCCGCGATGGAGGCGGCCCTGCTGCTGGCCGCCCTCGCCTCGCGCGCCGGCGACCACGTGCATCTGGCGATGTTCGACCGGGTGCTGCGGGCGCGGGTCACCGGCATCGACGGACCAGCGCTCCTGCCGGCGATGGTCGACGCGATGGCGCCCGTGGAGGCGCAGCTGATCGACACCGACTGGGATGCCGCCTTCGCGCAGGTGCGCGCCCTCACCTCCCGCCCGTCGCTGGTGGTGCTGCTGACCGCGCAGGACTCCCCCGAGTCCTCCCGCGGGTTCCTCGGGTCGCTCGGCGCCGTCGCGCGGCGGGCCCACGTGCTCGTCGGCACCGCCACCGACGCGACACCGGACGCGCCCGCCGAGCCATCCGGCGGCCGGCGTACCGCCGACGACGTCTACCGCGCCGCGGCCGTGCAGCGCAGCGCACGCGATGGCGCACGGGTGGCCGCCGCCATCGCACGCGCCGGCGGCGATGCGCTCAGCGCTTCAGCCGACGACCTGCCCCCGCAGATCGCCGACCGCTACCTGGCGCTCAAGGCCGCCGGGCGACTCTGAGCGGTCGGTGCCCTCGGCGTCAGCCGGCAGGCGGTGCACAAGAAGGGAGCGGTCCGCCGCGCGCCGGCCGCGCCGCCTGGCGACCGTCGTGATGCGACCGCTGTACCGCGTCGCGCTGTGGATGCAGGTCACACAGCTGGCCACCGGCATCAGTCGCGTCTTCCGGGATTGAGCGCTCTGCGGGCTCGCCACTGCGCCGCTATCGAGTCAGGCTCCGGCGGGCTACTGTGAGCGGCGAAGGGAGCCACAACCATGAGCAATGATCCTCGCCCGGAAGAACACGTCGCCCCCACGCCGCTCGACCACGCTGCCGCCCCCGGGGGCCCGAGCATGGCCCTGCGGATGTCCGCGGAGGCCATGGGCACCTTTCTGCTGGTGTTCGGCTCCATCGGCGCCGCCCTGTTCGCCGCGGACTACGGCGTCGGCCCCGAGGGCACGTCCCTCGGCATCGGATTCGTCGGGGTCGCCCTCGCCTTCGGCCTCACGGTGGTCGCCGGCGCCTATGCCTGGGGTCCGATCTCGGGTGGCCACTTCAATCCGGCCGTGACCCTCGGGCTGGCCGCGGCGGGTCGCTTCCCGTGGCGCGAGACCCTCGCCTACATCGTCGCGCAGCTCGTGGGCGGCGCCGTGGGAACCACCCTCCTCGTGCTCATCGGGCTCTTCGGCCCCGACGGCTGGCTGCGCTCCGCTCAGGACGGCGGCTTCGCAAGCAACGGCTTCGGCGAGCACTCCCCCGGCGGGTTCGGTCTGGGCGCCGCGATCATCGCCGAGATCCTGTTCACCGCGATCTTCGTGCTCGTGATCCTGGGGGTGACCCATCCGTCCCGGGGAACGAAGCTCGCCGGACTGGTGATCGGTCTGACGCTCACCCTCATCCACCTGGCATCCATCCCGATCGACAACACGTCGGTCAACCCCGCCCGCTCCATCGCCACGGCCCTCTACGGCGGTCCTGACGCGCTGCTGCAGCTCTGGGTGTTCATCGTCTTCCCGATCGTCGGGGCCCTCATCGCCGGCTTCTGCCATCGGGCGCTCTTCGACGGACGCGAACTGGGCTGAGCGCACGCGAAGCGGCCCGCCCCCGAGGGGGACGGGCCGCTGTGCTGCCGTGCGGGTGGATCAGCGCAGGTCGAAGCGGTCCAGCTCCATGACCTTGCCCCACGCGGCGACGAAGTCGCGCACGAACTTCTCCTGCGCGTCATCGCTCGCGTAGACCTCCGCGAGGGCGCGGAGCTCGGAGTTGGAGCCGAACAGCAGGTCGACGCGTGTACCGCGGCCGACGCGCTCGCCCGAGCCGTCCTTGATGCCCTCGAACGCCTGCGAACCGGGGTCCAGCGGCGTCCACGTGGTGCCGAGGTCGAGCAGGTTCACGAAGAAGTCGTTCGTCAGCACACCCGGCCGGTTCGTCAGCACGCCGTACTCGGAGCCGTCCCAGTTCGCCCCGAGCACCCGCAGGCCACCCACGAGCACCGTCATCTCGGGCGCCGTGAGGGTCAGCAGGTTCGCCTTGTCGACGAGGTGGTGCTCCTGCGGGAGGAACGCCTTGGGTCCGTAGTAGTTGCGGAAGCCGTCGGCGGCAGGCTCGAGGTACGCGAACGAATCCGCGTCGGTCTGCTCCTGCGTGGCGTCGGTGCGGCCCGGGTGGAACACCACGTCGGCGTCGACACCGGCGGCGTGTGCTGCCTTCTCGACCGCCGCGTTGCCGGCGAGCACGATGATGTCGGCCAGCGACACCTTCTTGCCGTCGGTGCGCCCCTCGTTGAAGGCGCTCTGCACGCCCTCGAGGGCGTCGAGCACGAGCTTCAGCTGCGGCGGGTTGTTGACCTGCCAGTCCTTCTGCGGCGACAGGCGGATGCGGGCGCCGTTCACGCCGCCGCGCTTGTCACTGCCACGGAACGACGATGCCGCCGCCCAGGCGGTGGACACGAGCTGCTCGGTCGTCAGACCGGTGGCGAGGATCTGCTGCTTCAGCGCTGCGGCGTCTGCCGCGTCGATCAGCACGTGGTCGACCGCCGGCACCGGGTCCTGCCAGATGAGCTCTTCGGTCGGGACCTCGGGGCCGAGGTACCGAGCGATGGGGCCCATGTCGCGGTGGGTCAGCTTGAACCATGCGCGGGCGAAGGCGTCACCGAAGGCCACCGGGTCTTCGAGGAAGCGACGCGAGATCTTGTCGTACTCGGGGTCAACGCGCAGCGCCAGGTCACTGGTGAGCATGCGGGGCTCGCGACGGGTCTGCGGGTCGTGGGCCATCGGCACCATGTCGGCGCCGCCGCCGTTCTTCGGGCGCCACTGGTGCGCACCGGCGGGGCTCTTCATGAGCTCCCACTCATAGGCGTAGAGGATGTGGAAGAACTCGTTGTCCCAGCGGGTGGGGTGGTAGGTCCACGTCACCTCGAGGCCCGACGTGATGGTGTCGTCGCCCTTGCCGGTGCCGTAGTTGTTCTTCCAGCCCAGGCCCTGCATCTCCAGACCCGCCGCCTCGGGGTTGTCCTCGAGGTTGGAGTCGGGGGCGGCGCCGTGGGTCTTGCCGAAGGTGTGGCCGCCGGCGATGAGCGCGACGGTCTCCTCGTCGTTCATCCCCATGCGCGCGAAGGTCTCGCGGATGTCGCGTGCCGAGGCGAGCGGGTCGGGGTTGCCGGCCGGGCCCTCGGGGTTGACGTAGATGAGACCCATCTGCACTGCGGCGAGGGGCTTTTCGAGGTCCCGCTCACCGGTGTAGCGCTCGTCGCCGAGCCACGTGGTCTCGGGGCCCCAGTACACGTCGTCGTCCGGCTCCCAGACGTCGGCGCG
>NZ_JANJFJ010000330.1:0-5004 GCF_024626565.1 Microbacterium sp. zg.Y909 | reverse complement strand
GCGGCCCCCCTGGCCGTCGTGCACGCGGCATCCATCGCCGACGTGCAGCAGACGATGCAGATCGCCACCGCGACCCGCACGCCCGTCGTCACCCGCGGCGCCGGTACCGGACTCGCCGGCGGCGCCAACGCAGGTGCGGGCGAGATCGCCCTGTCGGTGCGGGGCATGGACCGCATCCTCGAGGTGCGCCCCGACGACCTGCTCGCCGTGGTGGAGCCGGGCATCATCAACGCCGAGCTCAACGCGGCGCTGGCCGCGCACGGACTGTGGTGGGCCCCCGACCCCGCCAGCCGCGACATCTCCACCGTCGGCGGCAACATCGCCACCGGCGCCGGCGGGTTGCTGTGCGCCAAGTACGGGGTCGTCCGCGATGCCGTGCTGGGCCTGGACGTCGTGCTCGCCGACGGCCGGCTGGTGCATCTCGGCCACCGCAGCGTCAAGGGCGTCACCGGTCTTGACCTCACCGCGCTCATGATCGGCTCCGAGGGAACCCTCGGCGTCGTCGTGGGTGCAACGCTGAAGCTCCGCCGTCTCGTACCCGGCGGCACGCGCACCCTCGCGGCCACCTTCTCCGACGTCCGCTCGGCCGCCGTCGGGTCGGCCGCGGTGACCGCCTCGGGCATCCAGCCGGCGATCATGGAGCTGATGGATGCCGTCAGCCTCGAGGCCGTGCACCGGCTGCTGCAGCTGCCGCCTCCCACCCCGGGCGCCGCCCAGCTCACGATCCAGACCGACGGTCCCGCCGCCGACGTCGAGGCCGAGGCCATCGCCGATGTGCTGACAGCCGCGGGGGGCACGGTGGTCCTCGCCGCCGACGAGGCCGAGGGCGAGCGGCTGCTGGCCGTACGCCGCGCGATGCACCCGGCCATGGAGACCCTCGGCACGACCCTCATTGAGGACGTCTCGGTGCCCCGCAGCGCCCTGCCGGCGATGTTCGACGAGATCGCCCGCGTCGAGCGCGACCACGACATGGTGATCCCGACGGTCGCGCACGCCGGCGACGGCAACCTGCACCCGAACTTCGTGTTCGAGGGCACGGAGGTACCGCCGGCCGTCTGGGATGCCGCCGACGACCTGTTCCGCGCCGCCTTGCGCCTGGGCGGCACGCTGACCGGAGAGCACGGCATCGGCGTGCTCAAGCGGCGGTGGCTCGCCGACGAGCTCGGGGACGATCAGTGGCAGCTGCAGCGGGACATCGCCCGGGTGTTCGACCCGCTCGGCATCCTCAACCCCGGCAAGGTCTTCGCTCGCTGAGCGGGCTGAGCGGGCTGAGCGGGCCGAGCGTGTGAGCCCGGACCGCGCTCAGATCCCCTGCCAGGCGGGCTTGTTCTCCCACGTGTAGCGGTAGTAATCCGCCCGCGTGAGCTTCGACGCCGCGGCCTCGTCGACCACGACCGTCGCGTGCGGGTGCAGCTGGATCGCGGAGCCCGGGAGCGATGCGGTCACCGGCCCCTCGACCGCGCCGGCCACGGCAGCGGCCTTGCCTTCGCCGAAGGCCAGCAGCACGAGGTGCCGGGCCGACAGGATGGTGCCCAGGCCCTGCGTGATGCAGTGCATCGGCACCTCCTCGACCGAGTTGAAGAAGCGCGCGTTGTCGTCGCGCGTCTGCGCGGTGAGCGTCTTCACGCGGGTGCGGGAGGCGAAGGACGATCCCGGCTCGTTGAAGCCGATGTGCCCGTCGGTGCCGATCCCGAGGATCTGCAGGTCGACCCCGCCCGCCTCGGCGATGGCGCGCTCGTAGTCGTCGCCGGCGTGCTCGATGCCCTCGAGCGAGCCGTTCGGCACGCGCACGCGCGCCGGGTCCAGCCCGAGCGGCTCGACGACCTCCCGCGTGATGACGTTGCGGTAACTCTCGGGATGCGCCGGGTCGATGCCCACGTACTCGTCCAGCGCGAACCCGCGCACCTGAGAGAGGTCCACCTCGCCGTGTCGAGCCCGCAGCGCCTCGTAGACCGGCAGCGGCGTCGAGCCGGTGGCGAGGCCCAGCACGGCGTCGGGCTTTCGCTTCACCAGGCCCAGGATCTCCGCGGCGACGAGCGCTCCGGCATCCGCTGCCGACGGGACGATCACGATCTCAGCCATAGGACGCTTCCTCCTCGATGGGGCGCCCGCGCCGATCGGCGGAGGCGACACCTCCATCCAACCGCACCTCGTCCTCCCGCGCCGCCGATCGCGTCGAGCCGCCGTCCTGCGCCGTACCGTGACCGTTCCGTTGCCCCCGGCGTGTCAGGCGTCGATTATCATGGTAAGGACGTATCGGCCCACACGAACCGGGGGGTGGAATGTGACGGACGTGGTCACCAGGCCAGAGGCAGACAGTTCGAACGGCGCTGCCGCCGGCGATGCGACGACCGTCGCCCTCGACGCAGGAGGTGACCGCACCGACGGAAACGACGTGCGCTGGGCACCCGCCGAAGCGGCACCCAAGCGACGCCGACTGGGTCTGTGGATCGGCGTACCGGCCGCTGCCCTCGCACTCGGCGCGGCCGCCGCATCGCTCATGCTGGTCGCCCCGGGCACGTCCGTGGCCGGCGTGCCGGTCGGGTGGCTCACTCCCGGTGCCGCAGGCGACGTGATCAACGAGCGCCTCGGCAGCACCGAGATCGTGCTGGAGGGCGGCGCGACCGTCACCGCCGCCGACCTGGGCGCGAGCGTCGACGGTCGGGCCCTCGCCGAAGCCGCCTTCGCCGAGCGCCCCATGTGGAACGTCACCCAGTGGTTCGGCGATCCCGTGGCCGCCACCGTGACCATCGACGCCGAGCAGACGGCGGAGGTGCTGCGCGACATCGCCCCCGCGCTGTACACGGCGCCCACCGACGCGACGGTCGCCTTCGACGCGGCATCGCAGGCCTACGTGCTGACCCCCGCGATCGACGGCGAAGGCATCGACCCGACGGCCGTCGAAGCGGCGCTGCAGCAGGCCTTCGACGACGGTGCGGCCTCGGTCACCCTCGACGATCCCGGCCGGGCCACGCTGCCCGCGCACACGACCACCGAAGAAGGTCAGGCGGGCGTCGACACGCTCAACGCCATGCTCGATTCCGCCGGCTTCTACATCGGCGAGGAGCGCACCGTGCCGATCGACCGGGCGGCGCTGGCATCCTGGCTGACCCTGTCGACGGGCGAGAACGGCGAAGTGACGTTCGAAGCGGATGCCGCGGCGATCCAGCCGATGGTCGACACCCTGCCCGCTCTCGTCGCCCGCGAAGCGGTCGACGCCACCGTCATCACCAACACCGCCGGCGAGAAGCTCTGGGACATCCAGGCCGGTCAGACCGGCCGCGCGCTGGAATCGACCGACGGCATCGCCACAGGGTTCGCCGAGCAGCTCGCCGACGGCAACGCGGCCTACGCGCTGCCGGTCGTCGAGACCGAGTTCCAGACCACGTCGCTGACGCGCACCATCGACGTCAACCTCAGCTCCCAGCGCGTCACCCTCTGGGAGAACGGCGCCGCCGTGGACTCCTGGTCGGTCTCCACCGGCAAACAGGGCGCACCGACCTACCCCGGTGAGTACACGATCCAGAGCATGTACCCGATGCAGACGCTGTACGGCACCTACCGAGGGCCGAACGGCGAGGACCTCGGTCCCTACGTGCAGCCCGACGTGAAGTGGATGATGTACTTCAACGGCGGACAGGCTTTCCACGGGGTGTACTGGCACAGCAACTGGGGCACGCCCTCCAGCCACGGCTGCGTCGGGATGCCGGAGTGGCGTGCGGCGCAGCTCTACGACTGGGCTGCCCCGGGCGTCGAGGTGTCGATCCACTACTGAGCGCCCGCCGCCCTCTAGGGTGGCGATCGTGCCCCGTTTCGACCTGCCCGCGGCTGAGCTCAGCGCCTATCGACCCGACGTCCGCGAACCCGGCGATTTCGACGACTTCTGGACGCGCACGCTCGCGGCATCCCGCGCGGCGGGGGGCGAGGTGACCCGCCGCCCGGTGCAAACGCCCTTCACGGTCTTCGACGTCCACGACGTCACCTTCCCCGGCTACGACGGCGAGCCGGTGCGCGCGTGGCTGACCCTGCCGCGGGGCGTGACCGGGCCCCTCCCCGCCGTCGTGGAGTACAACGGCTACGGCGGCGGCCGCGGTCTTCCCGGGGAGCGCAGCACGTGGGCCTCAGCCGGGTACGCGCACCTGTTCATGGACACGCGCGGCCAGGGCTCGGCGTGGGGATCCGGCGGTGACACCCCCGACCCGCACGGGTCGGGACCTGCGGCGAACGGGTTCATGACGCGGGGCATCGACTCGCCCGAGACGTACTACTACCGGCGGGTCTTCACCGACGCCGTGCGCGCCGTTGATGCCGTGCGCTCCCTTCCCGAGGTGGACCCGGCACGCGTGTCGGTCACCGGGGGCAGCCAGGGCGGAGGCATCGCGCTCGCCGTCGCGGGACTGTGCGACGGCCTCGTCGTCGCCATGCCCGACGTGCCGTTCCTGTGCCATTTCGAGCGTGCCGTGGGGCTCACCGACAGCGACCCCTATCAGGAGATCGTGCGCTACCTCTCGGTGCACCGGGACGCGGACGAGCGGGTCTTCGAGACGCTGTCGTACTTCGACGGGGTCAGCTTCGCCCGGCGGGCGACGGCATCCGCCCTCTTCTCCGTCGCGCTCATGGATCCGGTCTGCCCGCCATCGACGGTCTACGCCGCGTTCAACCACTACTCCGGCGACAAGCGCATCGAGGTGTACACGCACAACCAGCACGAGGGCGGACAGGCGCACCAGTGGTACGCGCAGGCTTCGTTCCTGGCCGACAGGCTGGGTGTGCTCGCGTCGACGGCGTGAACGGCATGTGACGCTTTCTCGCGCATGTGCGTCAGGGTCGCAAAGCCCGATAACCTGTGCTCATGGCTGAGCTTCATGTGGTGGAATTGTCGGCGTCGACGATCGTCGCGGTGAACAACATGTCACTGAAGCCGGGCCAGGAACGCTTCCTCGCCCCCGAGAGCTACGCGATCGCCGCCACCGTGGTGAACCCGGCCACCTCCTGGCAGCGGGT
>NZ_JANJFJ010000329.1:0-637 GCF_024626565.1 Microbacterium sp. zg.Y909 | reverse complement strand
TGTGCCGGGCCGCGCCCATCGCCTCGCCGATGCGCTCGACGATGCCCGAGGCGAGCACGCGGCCGTCCTCCGGCTCGACCAGCTGGTACTTGAACGACGACGACCCGCTGTTGACCACCAGCACCACGCTCATGCGCTTGCCTCTCCCTGAGCCTGGATCGCGGTGATCGCGATCGTGTTGACGATGTCGTCGACGAGGGCGCCGCGCGACAGGTCGTTGATGGGCTTGTTGAGCCCCTGCAGCACCGGCCCGATGGCGATGGCGCCGGCCGAGCGCTGCACGGCCTTGTAGGTGTTGTTGCCGGTGTTGAGGTCGGGGAAGACGAACACCGTCGCCCGGCCGGCCACGTCGGAGCCCGGCATCTTCTGGGATGCCACGGCGGCGTCGGCGGCCGCGTCGTACTGGATGGGCCCCTCCACGGGCAGCTGCGGCGCGCGCTCGCGCACGAGCGCCGTGGCCGCGCGCACCTTCTCGACCTCGGCGCCCTTGCCCGACTCCCCCGTCGAGTACGACAGCATCGCCACGCGCGGCTCGATGCCGAACTGAGCCGCCGTCGCCGCCGACGAGATCGCGATGTCGGCGAGCTGCTCGCTCGTGGGGTCGGGGATGACGGCGCAGTCGCCGTAGACGAGCACA
>NZ_JANJFJ010000328.1:0-4370 GCF_024626565.1 Microbacterium sp. zg.Y909 | reverse complement strand
ACGCCCGGGCGGGTCTTGATGATCTCGAAGGCGGGGCGGATGGTGTGGGCGGTGGTGTGCGCCGCCCCCGAGACCATGCCGTCCGCGAGACCCATGTGCACCATGAGCGTGCCGAAGTACGACGCGTCGGTGACGGTGTCCGACGCGCGCTCGTACGTCATGCCCTTGTGGGCGCGCAGCCGGGTGTACTCCTGGGCGAACCGGTCGACCAGTGCGCTGTCGAAGGGGCTCGTGATCTGGGCGCCCGACAGGTCGATGCCGAGTTCGAGGGCGCGGCTTCGCACCTCGGCCTCTTCGCCGAGGATCGTGAGGTCGGCGATGCCGCGCGAGAGCACGGTGGCCGCCGCCCGCAGCACGCGGTCGTCGTCGCCCTCGGGCAGCACGATGCGGCGACGGTCATTGCGCGCACGCTCCATGAGGGCGTACTGGAACATCAGGGGCGTCACCACGGTGGTTCCCGCCACTCCGAGCGCCTTCGTCAGCGCCTCGGTGTCGACGTGCTTCTCGAAGAGGGCCAGCGCCGTGTCGTAGCGCCGCTGCGAGTCGGCGGCCAGGCGGCCGCGGGCGTTCATGACCCTCACGGCGGTGTCGTACGTGCCGAGGTCGGTCGCGATGATCGGCACCGTCGAGCCGAGCCCGTCGATCAGCTTGTCGATCGATTCGGGGAGCGGGAACGGTCCGTTGAGCACGACGGCCGCCACGGACGGGAACGTGCCCGACGAGTGCGCCAGCAGGGTCGCCAGCAGCACCTCGGTGCGGTCGGCGGGGATGACCACGACGGCCGACTCGGTGAGCCGCGGCAGCACGTTGACCATCGACATGCCGGCCACGACGATGCTCAGCACCTCGCGCGTCATGAGCTCGGGGTTGCCCTTGACGAGGGTCCCCTCGACCGCGCGCAGAATGCCGCGCACCGACGGGGCCACGAGATAGCGGTCTTCAGGGATCGCGCGCACCGGAATCTCGCGGCCGGGCTGCGCGGCCGCCGTGGCCTCGGTCACGGCGGCGATGATCTCGTCGAGCTTTTCGGGGTCGGCCCGGTTGGCCACGACGGCGAACAGGTCGGCGCGTCCGTGCTCGAGCTCGGCCACGGCGAGCGCCGCGATCTGCCCCATCTCCGACGGGGTGCGCGCGGTCGTGGTGCCCAGCTGTTCGCTCTGGCCCTGCAGCGCCCGGCCGCCGATCACCAGCAGCACGGGGGTGCCGAGGTTGGCGGCGATGCGGGCGTTGTAGCCGAGCTCGGCGGGGCTGCCGACGTCGGTGTAGTCGCTGCCGACCACCACGACGGCATCGCACTGACGCTCGACGGCCTTGAAGCGCTCCACGATGCGCGCCAGCGACGCCTCGGGGTCGGCGCGCACGTCGTCGTAGGTGACCCCCACGCACTCGTCGTAGTCGAGGTCGACGCCGTCGTGGTCCAGCAGCATCTCGAGCACGTAGTCGCGCTCGGCCGTGGAGCGGGCGATGGGGCGGAACACCCCCACCCGCGGCGTCGCGCGGCTGAGCGCGTCGAGCACGCCCAACGCGATCGTGGACTTGCCCGAATGACCTTCGGCCGAGGTGATGTAGATGCTCTGAGCCACCTGCACAGCCTAGGTGCGACGGTCCCCGCCCGTCAGGCGGTGCTCCGTGAATAATGCCGGAGTGATCCGCGAGGGGCGACGCTGCCGTGCGGGAAAAGTAAGACTCTCCGCGAACCCGGCAGAGCCTGGTTACCCTTGCTACGTTTCCGTCCTGGGGGAGTTGGCCTGGATGCCGCCTCGCGGAGAGCTGACACCAGTGTATCCCGACTCGGCCCACCGCCTGCACGCGCGGGGTTACGATCGGGGCAGCGACGCGCCGGAGCGACGCACCGCCCACCCGCCGAGGGGAACGCATGAGTGAGCAGCCTGGGGACCAGATCACCGCGGAGTCCTTCGCACGCCTGACCGATGCGATCGCGGGTTCCATCTCCCGGGTGATCGACGGCAAGCCCGATGCGGTGCGCTCAGCGCTCACCTGCCTGCTCGCCGAGGGCCACCTGCTCATCGAGGACGTGCCCGGGGTCGGCAAGACCATGCTGGCCCGCGCGCTCGCGGCATCCGTGGACGCCACCGTGCGGCGCATCCAGTTCACCCCCGATCTTCTTCCCGGCGACGTGACGGGCGTGTCGGTGTTCAACCCCGTCGACCGGGAGTTCGAGTTCAAGCGGGGCGCGATCTTCGCGCACATCGTCATCGCCGACGAGATCAACCGGTCCTCCCCCAAGACCCAGTCGGCGCTGCTCGAGGCGATGGAGGAGCATCAGGTCACCGTCGACGGCGAGTCCCACGCGCTGCCGGAGCCCTTCCTCGTCGTCGCCACGCAGAACCCGCTCGAGATGGAGGGGACGTACGCCCTTCCCGAGGCGCAGCGCGACCGCTTCATGATGCGCATCTCGATGGGCTATCCCGATGCCGCCAGCGAGGGCCTCATGCTGCGCCAGCGCGATGCGGTGAACCCCCTCGACGCGATCACCCCGGTCGTCGATTCGCACATCGTGCGCGAGCTGATCGGGTGGGCGCGCAGCGTGCACCTCTCGCCCGCCGTCGAGGAGTACGCCGTCGCACTCGCGCAGGCCACGCGCGCCCACGCCGACCTGCGACTGGGTGCGAGCCCCCGGGCCACTCTGCAGCTCGTGCGCGCAGCGAAGGTGCGTGCGGCGCTCGACGGCCGCCCGTTCGTCATTCCCGACGACATCGCGGCCCTCCTCGTGCCGGTGTTCGCGCACCGCCTCATCCCCACCCGCAGCGCCGGCACCGCCCGAGTGCGCTCGACCACCGATGCGGTCACGTCGGTGCTGACGCAGATCGCGGCATCGGTGCGCGTACCGCTCACCGCGCGCGCGTGAGGCGACCATGGGACGCCTGTGGCCGCTGACGCTCCGGGGCACGGGTGCCGTGCTGCTGGGGCTGGTCTGCCTGGTCGTCGCCGCCGACCGCGGTGTCGTCGAGCTGCTGTACGTGGCGATGCTGCTGTTCGCCGTCGTCGCCGCAGCGGTAGTGAGCCTGTACGCCGTCCGACGCGCCGACGGCCTCACCCGCACGGTCGAACCCGACGTGCTGACGGTCGGGCAAGAAGGCCAGGTGACGGTGCGGGTGTCGCTGCGCGCCGCGATCGCGTCGGGTCAGGGCATGTGGCGCGACACGCTGTCGCCGGGGCTCGCCTGGCGCTCCCCCGCGGAGGTGGCAGCTGACGGCCGGCGCGGCGGCGGTGCGGCATGCGGGGTGTTCCCGGCGCTCGGTTCCGGCCTGCGGGGTGAGGCCCACACCGTCGACGTCGACTACCGCATCGTCGGCACCCGCCGAGGGGTGCACACCCTCGGTCCGCTCACGGTGTCGTCGACCGATCCTTTCGGGGTCGTGCGCCGCACCCACGTGCTGAGCGAGCGCACCCGGGTGATCGTGGCGCCCGAGGTCGTCGATTTGCCCCCTCTGACCAACCTGCCCGGCGAAGCGGGCGGCAGTCGGCACACGTCGTCCAACGAGCTCGGTCAGGGCACCGACAACCTCATCCCCCGCGCCTACGCGCCCGGCGACTCGATGCGCCGCATCCACTGGCGCGCGAGCGCCCATCGCGACGAGCTGATGGTGCGCCAGGAGGAGCAGGAGTCGACGCCGGCCGCCACGGTCGTGCTCGACCTGGCGACCGGCAGGTTCAGCCCCCACGCGATGCGCGGGACGGGTCTGGACGACGGCTTCGAGTCGGCGCTGAGCGCCTGCATCTCCATCGTCGCGCGGCTCGTGCGAGAGGGCTACACCGTCACGGTGACCGACTCCGACGGCCGGGCGCTGGCCGACCCGCTCGAAGGCGGCGACCTCGCTGCCGTGGAGACGCTCGGCACCTCGTTCGCCACGCTCGTCACCCGCCGCGACGACCATCTGGCCGACCTCGCGCCGCTGTTCACGGGCGGAACGAGCGGCCCCGTGGTCGTCATCGTCGGCAGGTTCGATGCGGCGGATGCCGCGGCCCTGGCCCCGGTCGCCCACCACTCGTCGCTGCCACTGCTGTTCGCGGTGTCACCGGTCGACGACGCGCTGCCGCGCGCCGCGGCCCACGGCTGGCGGGTCGCGTCGATCCCGGCGGGTGCGGACCTCGCACCGGCGTGGCACCAAGCCGTCGAACGGGAGGCGGGCCATGTCGTCGCTTGACGGTGCACGCCCCCGCCGCAGCCGCGCGCACCTGCGGCTCACCCTCGCGGTGGCGGCGGTCATCGTGGCATCCGCGCTGCCGCTCGTGGACGTGATCGCTCCGGGCGGCTGGCTGGTGGCCTCGGTGGCGCTGACGGCGGCGCTGCTGACGGCCGGCCACCTCGCCCACGCCCGGCGCCTGCCTGCCCTTGCAGCCACCGG
>NZ_JANJFJ010000327.1:0-5012 GCF_024626565.1 Microbacterium sp. zg.Y909 | reverse complement strand
CGGCATCGCCCGAGGAGTTCCTCGCCATGCAGCGCGCGTCGCTCAAGGGCGTCGAGATCCACGACATCGCCCGCACCCTCGACACGTTCGAGGCCCTGTACCGGGGCGAGCCGGTCAAGCCGTGAGCAGGCCGGAGGTCGCTGAGCGCGGCATCCGCCTGTTCTTCGACGCCCGCTACATCCGCACCGACTTCCACGACGGCATCAGCCGGTACTCCGCCGAGTTGGCCGCGGCCGTGCACGAGGCCGCCCCGGGTCGAGGGGTCGAGGTCACCTATCTCATCCACGACGAGGCCCAGCGGGCGCTGCTTCCCGAGCGAGCGCAGACCCTCGCGATGACCGCGCCGACGTCGTGGCGGGAGCCGGTCGCCGCGCGGCTGCTCAACCGCTTCGCGCCCGACGTGGTGTTCTCGCCGATGCAGACGCTCGGTGCGCGGGGGCGTCGGTACCGACTCATCCTGACCCTGCACGACACCATCTACTACCGCCATCGCACGCCTCCCCGCGATCTGCCCGCACCGATCCGGCTCGGCTGGAGGCTGTTCCACCTCAGTTACGTCCCCCAGCGGCTCACGCTGGACGCCGCCGACGTCGTGGCCACGGTCAGTGAGACCAGCCGACGGCAGTTCGCCGCGGTGCGCCTCACGAAGCGGCCCGTCGTGGTGATCCCCAACGCGCCGCAGCGGCTGGCCGACCTGCTGCCCGGCGGCAGGGACGACGTGCAGGCGGACGGGCCGGTGCGCAACCTCGTCTACATGGGCTCGTTCATGCCCTACAAGAATGTCGAGACGCTGGTGCGGGCGATGCGGCTGCTGCCGGGTCGCACGCTGCACCTGCTCTCGCGCATCGCTCCGGCGCGGCGCGCCGAGTTGCAGGCGCTCGCCGGCGACGCCGCCGTCGTCTTCCACAACGGCGTGACGGATGCCGCGTACGCGGCGGCCCTCGCCGACCACGCGGTGCTCGCCTCGACGAGTCTCGACGAGGGCTACGGTCTGCCCCTCGCGGAGGCCCTCGCGCTCGGTGTGCCGGCGGTGGTGACAGACATGGAGATCTTCCACGAGGTCGCCGGCGACGGTGCCGTCTACGTCGACCCGCACGACGAGAAGGCGGTCGCGGCTGCCGTGACGTCGCTGGACGACGACGCCGTGCGCGCCGGTGTCATCGCGGCGGGCACCGCGCACATCGCGCGGTACTCGTGGGAGCGCTCGGCGGGCGCGCTGCTGGACACCGTCACCACGCTCGCGCGCGGCTGAAGGTCGGGCGTCCCCGCGGCTCAGGGCAGGCGGGTGGGGTCTGTCGGCACGCGGCGGTAGCCGTCGCGCCGCAGTTCGACGGCCGTGGCGGTCAGCGCCACGACGCCGAGAGCGGCGATGAGCAGGATGGCGATCATGGCAGTGACGCTACGTTCGTGGCAGAACTGCCACTAGTGGCAGAGCGGCCGTGACGCGTAGCATTCCTGCCATGAACACCGTGGCCTGCGTCGTGCAACCGGGATTCGCCCCGTTCGAGTTCGGCGTCGCGTGCGAGGCCTTCGGGCTGGATCGCACCGACGACGGCATCCCCAGGTTCGACTTCCGCATCGTGACGCCGGAGCCGGGCGCGATCCCGTCGAAGATGGGCTTCTCGATCAACGTCGACGCCGACCTGGCTTTCGCCGACGAGGCGGACCTCGTCGTGATCTCGCCGGTGCCGCGGGAGTGGTGGCATCGCAGCGACCCGCGCGTGCTCGACGTCGTGCGCCGGGCGGTCGCGCGCGGCGCGTGGGTGCTCAGTGTCTGCAGCGGCTCGTTCGTGCTGGCGGCGGCGGGCGTGCTCGACGGTCGGCGCGCGACGACCCACTGGATGTACACCGACGAGATGGCGCGCACGTACCCGAAGATCCAGGTCGACCCCGACGTGCTGTATGTGCAGGATGGGCGGATCATCACGAGCGCCGGAACGGCGGCGGGGCTGGATGCCTGTCTGCATCTGCTCCGCCAGGAGCTCGGCGCCGAGATGACCAACACGATCGCGCGGCGCATGGTGGTACCTCCGCAGCGGGACGGCGGTCAGGCGCAGTTCATCTCCCGTCCGCTGCCGGTGGCCGCCGGCGACTCGCTGGCCCCGGTGAGCGACTGGATGGTGGCGAACCTGCGCGAGGACCTCACCGTCGAGCAGCTCGCCGCCCGCGCGCACATGTCACCGCGCACGTTCGCCCGTCGATTCAAGGCCGACTTCGGCGCGACCCCCGCCGCGTGGCTGGGTCGGCAGCGACTGATCCACGCGCAGCGTCTACTGGAGAAGACCGACTTCGGCTTGGACCGCATCGCCGACGAGTCGGGGTTCGGGTCGGCCGCAGTGCTGCGGCAGAACTTCGCGCGCACCCTCGGGATGACGCCGACGGCGTATCGCCGGCGGTTCAGCTGTGCGCGCTCCGAGGCTGAGCCCGCCGCCTGAGCCGGGCGTCCGCAGCGGCTGTCGGTGCCGTTGCCGTTGCCGTTGCCGTTGCCGGGGCGAGGGGATCTGCCCGGATGCGGCGATTCTCGGCATCCGGGTCCTCGTTCCGGCAGATCCCCGCATTTCGGGCGGCCGAGGGGATGCCGGTTCGCCCGCCTCCCCTCGACCTATCGACCCCCGGATGATAAACTTGAGTCAGAACGGCTCAAGTTTGAGCCCCATGACTTTCAGGAGAACCATGAACGCACAACCCATGCCCGGTCAGGAGGAGCAGCAGAGCCCCCTCGAACAGTTCGGCATCAACCTCACCGACCGCGCCCGCCAGGGCAAGCTCGACCCGGTCATCGGCCGTGACAGCGAGATCCGCCGCATCAGCCAGGTGCTCACCCGCCGCACCAAGAACAACCCCGTGCTCATCGGCGAGCCCGGCGTCGGCAAGACCGCCGTCGTGGAGGGGCTCGCCCAGCGCATCGTCGCCGGTGACGTCGCCGACTCGCTCAAGGGCAAGGAGCTCGTCGCCCTCGACATCTCCGCGCTCGTGGCCGGTGCGATGTACCGCGGCCAGTTCGAGGAGCGCCTCAAGAGCGTGCTCAAGGAGATCACCGAGTCCGAGGGTCGCATCATCACCTTCATCGACGAGCTGCACGTGCTGATGGGCGCGGGCGGCGGGGAGGGCTCGGTCGCGGCATCCAACATGCTCAAGCCCATGCTCGCCCGCGGCGAGCTGCGCATGATCGGCGCCACGACGCTCAACGAGTACCGGGAGTTCATCGAGAAGGATGCCGCGCTCGAGCGCCGCTTCCAGCAGGTCTACGTCGGCGAGCCGAGCGTCGAGGACACCATCGCGATCCTCCGCGGCCTCAAGGAGCGCTATGAGGCGCACCACAAGGTGGCCATCGCCGACGCGGCGCTGGTGGCGGCGGCATCGCTGTCGAACCGGTACATCCCCTCGCGTCAGCTGCCCGACAAGGCCATCGACCTCATCGACGAGGCCGCGTCGCGCCTGCGCATGGAGATCGACTCCGCCCCGCTCGAGATCGACGAGCTCCGCCGCCACGTCGACCGGCTGGGGCTCGAGGAGCTGGCGCTGAAGAAGGAGAAGGATGCCGCGTCGAAGGAGCGCCTCGCGGCCCTTCGCGAGAACCTCGCGGCCGAGCGCGAGAAGCTCGCCGAGCTTCAGGCGCGGTGGGAGCGCGAGCGTGCCTCCCTCAACCGCGTCGGCGACCTCAAGACCAGGCTGGACGCTGCCCGCGTCGAGGCCGAGCGTGCACAGCGCGAGGGCAACCTCGAGCGCGCGTCGCGGCTGCTGTACGCCGAGATCCCCGCTCTCGAGCGCCAGGTGATGGAGGCCGAGCGGGCCGAGGGCGCCGAGGGCGAGCGCATGGTGGGCGACCAGGTGACCGACGAGGACATCGCCGCCGTCATCTCGGCGTGGACCGGCATTCCCCTCGGCCGCCTGCTGCAGGGCGAGACCGAGAAGCTGCTGCACCTCGAGCAGGAGCTGGGCAAGCGCATCATCGGCCAGCGGGATGCCGTCAAGGCGGTGTCCGACGCCGTGCGGCGTTCGCGCGCCGGCATCAGCGACCCCAACCGGCCGACCGGATCGTTCCTCTTCCTCGGTCCCACCGGCGTCGGCAAGACGGAGCTTGCCAAGGCGCTGGCGGAGTTCCTCTTCGACGACGAGCACGCCATGGTGCGCATCGACATGTCGGAGTACGGCGAGAAGCACTCCGTCTCGCGGCTGGTCGGCGCCCCTCCCGGATACATCGGCTACGAGCAGGGCGGGCAGCTCACCGAAGCGGTGCGCCGGCGCCCGTACTCGGTGGTGCTGCTGGACGAGGTGGAGAAGGCCCACCCCGAGGTCTTCGACGTGCTGCTGCAGGTGATGGACGACGGCCGTCTGACAGACGGCCAGGGACGCACGGTCGACTTCAAGAACGTGATCCTCATCCTCACCTCGAACCTCGGATCGCCTATCCTCATCGACCCGACGCTGTCGTTCGCAGAGAAGAAGGAGCAGGTGCTCGGGCTCGTGCGCCAGGCGTTCCGGCCCGAGTTCGTCAACCGTCTCGACGACGTCGTGGTGTTCCAGGCGCTGACCGAGGACGACCTGTCGCAGATCGTCGAGCTGTCTGTCGATGCGCTGCAGCGCCGCCTGAAGGACCGCCGACTGACGCTGGCCGTCACCCCCGACGCGCGGGCATGGCTCGCCGAGCGGGGCTACGACCCGCTCTTCGGTGCACGGCCGCTGCGCCGCCTCATCCAGTCCGAGATCCAGGACCGCCTCGCGATGGCGATCCTCGGCGGCGGGGTGCACGACGGCGACCTGGTGCGCGTGGACGTCGCCGCGGACGGCTCGTCGCTCGTGCTCACCAGCGCGGGGCCGGCCGACACGCCCGCCGCGGACGATGACGTGCTCGAGGCCGAACTGCTCGACGACTGACACGACCCGGATGCCGCGCCTCCCGGCCAGGGCGGGCGCGGCATCCGCTCGTCGTCGTGAGAGCATCGACGGGTGATCACGCTTCGGGCGCTGTGGGGCGCCTCGCACCCCGGCCCCTCCGTCGTGGTCACGGT
>NZ_JANJFJ010000326.1:0-5015 GCF_024626565.1 Microbacterium sp. zg.Y909 | reverse complement strand
GCACGATGGCGCGGCCCATGGCGACACGCTGACGCTGACCACCCGAGAGTGCCTTCGGCTTGCGGGTCAGGTACTCCTCGAGGTCGAGCAGCTTGGCGGCCTCGAGCACGCGGGCGGCGCGCTCTTCTTTGCCGACGCCGGCGATCTTCAGGGCGAAGCCCATGTTCTCGGCGACCGTCATGTGCGGGTACAGCGCGTAGTTCTGGAACACCATCGCGATGTCGCGGTCCTTCGGCGGCACGTCGGTGACGTCGCGGTCACCGATGAGGATGCGGCCGGAGTTGACCTCTTCGAGGCCGGCCAGCATGCGCAGCGACGTGGACTTGCCACAGCCCGACGGGCCGACGAGAACGAGGAACTCGCCGTCAGCGACCTCGAGGTTGAGCTTGTCCACAGCGGGGCGCGTGCCCCCCGGGTACAGACGCGTTGCGTTGTCGAATGTGACGGACGCCATGGTCTCTTCTCCTTCACCGGCAGGTACGTGCCGGACGATCCGTAGTGAATGAGCGGGGGGATGCCCGCGCGCCCGTCATCGGGCGTGCGTTCAGTATGCCACGTCTGGGTTTTTCCCAGGCACTCTGACTAGCATCGGAACAGCCGCGCACCCCGAGTGGCATCAGCCGGACATCCGGCCGCATTCTTTTAGAAGGTCTCCATGTCCAGCGACGAATCCTCGAACGCCCCCGCCCGGCGCGACGCGCGCGAAGCGGTGCGCGAAAAGGCGCAGCAGGTGCGGGCGCGGCAGACGCGCATGAGGATCGTGCAGCGAGCGCTGATGGCCGCGGTGGGTCTCGCGCTGATTGCCGTCATCTCCGTCTCCCTCGTGTGGGCCTTCTCGTCGGACGCTTCGAAGCCGCAGGCGGCGCCCGAGAACGTCACCGACAACGGATTCGCGATCTCGTCGGTGGCGGGTGCCATCGGCACGGCGCAGGTGCCCGACACCAATGCCGCGACTGCAGAGGCCACGGCGCAGCCGGCGGAGCCCGCCGCCCCCGAAGCGACCGCCCCGGCCGAGGGCGACGCCGCCGTCGACATCCGGGTCTACGTCGACTACCTGTCCGAGGGGTCGCGCACCTTCCAGATGGCCAACATGGCGCAGCTGGCCGCGTGGGTCGAAGACGGCTCTGCGAGCCTCACCTACCACCCGGTGGCGATGCTGAGCGCGAAGTCGAACGGCACCAAGTACTCCCTCCGCGCCGCCAGTGCAGCGGCGTGCGTGGCGACGCACTCGCAAGAGGCCTTCTTCTCCTACACCAACGAGCTGCTCACGAAGCAGCCGGGCGTGGACGACGCCGGCATGTCCGACAAGGAGCTTGCCGACCTGGCTCAGGCATCGGGCGTGGACGCGCCGAAGGACGTGCGCGCGTGCATCGAAGAGGGGCGCTTCACCTCGTGGGTGCGCGAAGCCACCGATGGTGCACTGAAGCGCATTCCGGGCACCGACAACCTCGCCCTCACCGGCACGCCCACCGTGCTCGTCAACGGCGAGCCGTACGTCGGCGCACTGGACGACCCGGCGGAATTCGCCCAGTTCGTCATGACGCTCGCGAGTGACGCGTACTACCAGGGCTCGCCGTCTCCCGCGCCGGCGCCCACCCCGTAGACCGGCAGCGGCGCGTCGTCGGCGCGAGGATGCCGCGTCGAGACGCTCTAGACTTGTGTGGCCCATCGCTCCTTGCGGAGCCGGGCACCAGCCGGCTTGGCGCAATTGGTAGCGCACCGTACTTGTAATACGGGGGTTGCAGGTTCAAGTCCTGTAGCCGGCACCACACTCCACCTCTGGGCTGGTCGATGGCATCGGCATCCGCGAGGATCGCGCACATCTGCAGACGAGACGCGAGCCTAGCGACCGCCCGCGGCGAAGACCTCTGCCACGCGCTCGAGCGAACCGGGCACAAGCGAGAAGTACGCCCACGTGCCCCGCTTGCTGCGGCTGAGAAAGCCCGCCGCGGTGAGGACCTTCAGGTGGTGCGACACCGTGGGCTGGCTGAGCCCGACGGGCTCGATGAGGTCGCAGACGCAGGCTTCGCCGCCCTCGGATGCCGCGACGATCGACAGCAGTCGCAGTCGAGCCGGGTCGGCCAAGGCCTTCATCATGGTCGCAAGGCGCTCTGCCTCGGCTGCCGAGATCGGCTCACGCGACAGGGTGCCCGTGCAGGACGGAGCACTGACTTCGGATGCGTTGAGGACGGTGGCCATGCATCGACACTAGCAAATATTGACAAGCATCGATATGTCGGATAGGACTATATCGATTGCTGTCGATGCCTCGGAGATGACCCGTGACACTGCTGGACCTGTCGCCCCGTGCCGCGACGAGCGAGAGGGGGTTCTTCATCGTCGGAATGAAGTCCTACGGCCGTGCGCCCACGTTCCTGCCGGCCACCGGGTATGAGCAGGTGCGCTCGGTCGTCGCGTGGCCCGCCGGCGACACCGCCGCCGCCACTCAGGTGAAGCTGGTGCTGCCCCCAACCGGCGTCTGCTCCACCGATCAGACCGCCGGCGGCGGGTGCTGCTCGTGACCGGTCCGTCAGAGCAGACCCACGTCCGCCGGCATCTCACCGGCGTGCGCCGGCGCGTGCTGCAGATCATCGCCGCGTGCGGACCGATCACCGTCGACGAGATCGCGGTGGAGTGGGCGGCGGCGCAGCCGTCGATGCCCGAGCGCCAGAAGGACGGGCTGCCCCGCATGGCGTCGCAGGTCGTGTGGCGGTTGGAGAACCTCGGGTGGATAAGCCGTCACGGCGACGGATACGTCGCCACGCCGGCGGGACGGGACCTGGTCGACGACGGCTGGCTTCAGAACTGTCACGATGGACGCATGTCGAATCAGGATGCCGCGTCGCGCGAGGTGCCACCCGCATGACCACCGCGACGAGCACCTCCGCGACGGCCCCGTCGCCCACGCGCCGTCTGTCGACGCTCGACCGGTGGCTGCCGCTGTGGATCGGTCTGGCCATGGTCGCGGGCCTGCTGCTCGGTCAGTTCGTGCCCGCCGTATCGGATCTGCTGGTCACGCTTGAAGTGGGCGGGCTCTCCATCCCGATCGCGGTCGGGCTGCTGGTGATGATGTACCCGGTGCTCGCGAAGGTCCGCTACGACAGGATCGCCGCGGTCACCGGCGACAAGAAGCTGCTTGTCTCGTCGCTGGTGCTCAACTGGATCGCCGGTCCCGCGCTGATGTTCGCCCTCGCGTGGGTGTTCCTCCCGGACCTCCCCGAGTACCGGACGGGGCTCATCATCGTCGGCCTCGCGCGCTGCATCGCCATGGTCGTCATCTGGAACGACCTGGCGTGCGGTGACCGCGAGGCGGCCGCCGTGCTCGTGGCCATCAACTCGGTGTTCCAGGTCGTCGCGTTCTCGCTGCTCGGCTGGTTCTACCTGACGGTGCTGCCCGGCTGGCTGGGGCTGGATACGCAGGGGCTGGAGATCTCCGTCGGGCAGATCGCCCTGAACGTGCTGATCTTCCTCGGCATCCCCCTCGTCGCAGGATTCGCATCGCGCCTCATCGGCGAGCGCCGCAAGGGGCGGGAGTGGTACGAGCGCACCTTCCTGCCGCGTGTGGGACCTTGGGCCCTGTACGGCCTGCTGTTCACCATCGTGCTGCTGTTCGCCCTGCAGGGGGAGCAGGTGATCGCCCACCCCGGCGATGTCGCCCGCATCGCGCTGCCATTGCTGATGTATTTCGCGGTCATGTGGTTCGCGGGGCTGTTCACCGGCAAGGCCCTGGGCCTCACCTACGCCCGCTCGTCCACCCTGGCGTTCACGGCGGCCGGCAACAACTTCGAGCTCGCCATCGCCGTTGCCATCGGCACGTTCGGCGCCGCCTCCGGCCAGGCCCTCGCCGGTGTCGTCGGCCCGCTGATCGAGGTCCCCGTGCTCGTCGGGCTGGTGTACGTCTCGCTGTGGGCGGCGCGCGCCTGGTTCCGCACCGACCCGGTGACCGGCGAACGGGTGACCCCGTGATCGTCGTCGCCGACCACCTGACCTGACCGCTATCTCTCACCGGGAATCACCATGACCACCCACACCACGCCGTCCGTCCTTTTCGTCTGCGTCCACAACGCCGGCCGATCCCAGATGGCAGCCGGGTTCCTCCGTGACATCGCCGGCGACCGCATCGAGGTGCGCTCCGCCGGGTCCATGCCCGCCGAGCAGATCAACCCGATCGCCGTCGAGGCGATGGCGGAGGTGGGCATCGACATCACCGCAGAACAGCCGAAGGTGCTCACCACTGAGGCCGTGCAGGCATCCGACGTCGTCATCACGATGGGATGCGGGGATGCCTGCCCGATCTTCCCGGGGAAGCGCTACGAGGACTGGAAGCTCGAGGACCCCGCCGGCCAGGGCATCGAGTCGGTGCGTCCGATCCGCGACGAGATCCGCGCGCGGATCGAGCAGCTGGTGAGCGAGCTGGTCTGAGCCCGCTGCGCGGCGTCACTCCTCGGTCGTGAGCAGAACCTCGACGGTGGTGAAGGTGTCCTCCGGTGGGGACCCGAACACGCGGATGTGCTGCCCGTCGGCGCTGACCACGTGCATCTCGAAGCGGTCTCCGTCGTGCAGACGCGCTCGCGCCCAGCCCAGTGCCTCGGCCACGTCCTCGGCCCTGGTGAGGAGCCAGTCCTCGGTGCTCCACGCCCACCCGGCACGGCTCGGTCGTCGCCAGAAGCGCACCCGGAACGTCGGCTCGTCGGATGCGAAGTCGACGGCATCGATGAGGGGTTCGGTTTCCACGCCCCCATTGTGGGGCGTCGCGGCGTCTGCCGTGTGTCGGGACAGATCCAGCTCACGCGGTCAATGCCACGTGCAGCAGTGAGAGGCCGTACTCGAACGCGGCATCGATGTCGTCGCCGAGGCGGAACGCCCCGGCCAGGTCCATCGCGGCCCGTGCTGTGATCATGCCAGCGGCCCGAGAAGACGCTTCAGCTGCGTCCGCAAATCCGCGAGAACCTCCGGGGGGCTCGCCTCGGACTCATGACGGACTTCCGGTCCGTTGACCGCCGCCCAAAGGTCGT
>NZ_JANJFJ010000325.1:0-5020 GCF_024626565.1 Microbacterium sp. zg.Y909 | reverse complement strand
GACGTGGGCGTACTCCCAGGGCGACAGCCAGGCCTCGAGGTCCGCAGTGCGGCCGTACGCGGCGAAGATCGCGCCCTCCCCCTGTGCGCGCAGTGTCTGAGAACCGGGCTGGCTGCGCAGCACGCCGCCGTCGACGAGCACGTAGGGAACGTCCTCGGCCACCTCGATCGTCTCGCTCTGTGAAGTGGGACCCTGGAACACGGTGCGCTGCGCGAGGCCGGCGCCGATCATCAGGGCGGCCAGCACGAATGCCACCACTGCCCATACGAATCGCACGAAGAACACCTCTCTGAGCCCGCCTCACCGCGCGTGCGGGCACACAATCGACGTTTCAGCCTAGCGATAACGACCTGAATGTCGCCCGGGAGGGCGCGCCGACGTGGTGAAGGGCTGCGCCTGCGTATCCTGGCGGAACCGAGAAAGCAGGAGGCTGCACGTGAAGATCCAGTACCCGTTCCGCACGGCGTTGATCGCAACGCTCGGTGTCGGGGTCGGCCTCCTGATCATCTCCGGGGTGTCCACCCTGCAGACGGTGCTGCTCTACGTCGGGACGGCCCTGTTCCTGTCGCTGGGCCTGGACCCGATCATCTCGTGGCTGGAGCGGCGCCGGTTCCCCCGCTGGTCGGCCGTGCTGACCACCATCCTCGCGGTGCTCGCCGCCTTCGCCGGCATCGTGCTGATGGTGGTGCCGATCATCGTCGGGCAGATCTCACAGCTGGTAGCCCAGATTCAGAAGCTCTTCCGTTCCGGAGCCCTCGACGACCCGGTGACCGGGATCAAGGACTGGATGCACGGGGTCTTCCCGGCCCTGGACGTCGACGTCGTGTTCGGCTATCTCGAGGACTGGTACGCGACGCTCGACGTCGGCGAGATCGGGACGTCCGTCGGTGAGAGCCTGCTGGCTCTCGGCGGGGCGCTCATCGCGGGCTTCACCGGCGCATTCATCGTGCTGATCCTGACCATTTACTTCACGGCATCGACGCCGTCCCTCAAAGCCGCGGTCTATCAGCTCGTTCCGGCATCCAAGCGTGAGCGCTTCATCGACCTGTCGGAGCAGATCACGAAGTCGGTGGGCTACTACGTCATCGGCCAGGGCAGTCTCGGTGTCATCAACGGCGTGCTGAGCGCGATCTTCCTTTCCATCATCGGCGCCCCCTTCCCGGCGGTGCTCGCCGTCGTCGCGTTCTTCTTCTCGCTGATCCCCCTGGTGGGCACGCTGACGGGATCCGCCATCATCGTGCTGACGTGCCTCATCCCCGGGCTGGGCTCCCCCAGCACCGCGCTCGTGGCGCTGATCTACTACGTCATCTACATGCAGCTCGAGGCCTACCTGCTGTCGCCGCGCATCATGAACCGTGCCGTGTCGATTCCCGGTGCCGTGGTGGTGATCGCGGCGCTGGCCGGTGGCTCGCTGCTCGGGCTGCTGGGAGCGCTCATCGCCATCCCCGTCGCCGCCAGCATCCTCATCATCTACCGTCAGGTGATCATTCCCCGGCAGAACGAGCGCTGACACCGCGCCAGGCGGCGTCAGCGGCCTCAGTCGGCCGGATCGGGCCACTCGGTGGGCAGCGGCACGGCCGCGGGGTTGACGACTCCCACGATCTCGTTCAGCACCCGGCGCGTCTGCGTCTCGCCCACCCACAGGTGCCGGCCGCCCTTGACCGGCACGAGGACGGCCTGCGGGATCGACGCGAAGCGCTCCGCGGCCTCGGCGGGGCGGAGATAGTCGTCGAGCTCGGGGACGATCACGACCACCGGGCGACCATCCTCGGCCCAGGCGGCCACCTCGTCGGCGGTGGTGCGGTGAAGCGGTGGGGACAGCAGGATGAGGCCCTCGACGTCGTGGTGGTCACGACCGTGCTTCAGCGCGAGTTCCGTCCCGAACGACCATCCGACCAGCCACGGCCGGGGAAGGCTTCGCTCCCGCACGAAAGCCATGGCAGCCGCGACATCGAGGGCTTCGGCCTTGCCGCCGTCGAACTCGCCCTCGCTGGTCCCCCGCGGCGACGTGGTGCCGCGGGTGTTGAAGCGCAGCACAGCGAGGTCGGCGAGGGCCGGCAGCCGGCCGGCGGCCTTGCGCAGGATGTGGGAGTCCATGAAACCCCCGGCGGTGGGCAGCGGATGCAGCGTCACCAGCGTCGCGACCGGGTCGTGGTCGAGAGGGGTCGCGAGCTCACCGACGAGGGTGAGTCCGTCGGCGGTGTGCAGTTCGATGTCTTCCCGGCGCGCGGGAAGCTGCACCGGACCTCGTATCTCCATGTCAGCCGATCCTCCAGCATGCGGTGTGCCAGTGACGCCGGTCGGCCAGCGCCGCGGCATCCCCTCGCACGTCGTCTGCGCGCCACGTCACGAGGTGCGCCACTCCCGGCTCGACCGCGCGTGCGCACCCCGGGCAGATGTACGTCTTCTGCGCCTTCGATGCTGCGACCGGCTGCACGGTCCATTCGCCCCCGCGGCGCACCTCCGTGCGAGCGAACCCGGCGATGAGCCGGTCGAGCGAGTCGTTGCGCGCGGGAGCGGGACGACGCCGACGAGAACGGGCCATGGGCGAAGCGGTCACCACCAATGGTTGCTGTTCCAGAAGTCGTACGCCGCGGCCCAGCTGCCGTAGCGGCCGACTGCGTAGCCGTTGCCCCACCTCAGGTTGTCCACGGGGTCGTAGCCGTTGCCCGGCACCTTGCTGCACGGGTACGCCTGCACCAGTCCGCACGCACCCGAGGACCGGTTCGTCGCGTTGGGGTTCCATCCGCTCTCGCGCCCGACGATGTGGTCGACGTATCCCCAGTCGCTCTGCGAGATTCCCGCAGCCGCCATCCACTCGGCGGCGCTGCCGCCTCCGGTGTAGAAAAGCGGCGCCGCACGTGATGACGATGATGACGACGATGCCGACGAGCCCGTCGCTGCGGGCGGTTCGGGCGTCGGCGTCGGCTTGGGCGTGACGTAGACGCTGTAGCCGCTGCGCTCGAAGGTGACCGGCTCGGGTGTCGCCTCGCCCCGTCCCCCGGCGAAGGCCTGGGCGTCGCCGATCGACTCGGCGTACAGCGACACCGTTTCGCCGTCCTTGGCGATCGCCTGGGACAGGGCCCCGCCCATCGGGCCGACATAGGCGCTGACGAATCCGGCGACGGCCAGGCAGGCGAACACGCTCAGCACACCGCGGCGGCGGGACCATCGCGCCGGCTGGGCGGCCCGTGCCGCTCGGCGGGTGCCGCCTGCGGCCAGGACGGCGGTCCGCCCGGGATCCGAGGGGGTCATCGCGTCGCCGGAAGTCACAGTGTCGTGAGTCTATCGGGTCGGTCCGTGCGCAGCATCCGGAGCGTCAGCCGATCGCGAGCATGACTTCGACCACGGCGTCCAGCACCGCGTCGACCTGAGCCTCGCGGTAGCCACCGCGCTGCATGCGGAACGCGACCGTGCGCACCTGCTCCACGGTGAGCGGCTCCCCCGATTCGAGGTACGACGCCAGCTTGTCGGCGACGATGTCGACCTCATCGATGCGATAGCCGTAACGAAGCGGTCCCACGCGGGCGAACCGGTGCCCGGCCGGGCGGGACAGCCGGTCGAGGATCTCCTGGCCCAGGTCGCGCGAGCGCCCCACCCATGCTCGAGCGCCGGCGCGGGAGAGCGCCCTTTCACGTTCCCGCGCAGCGAAGGCGTCTTCGATGCGTCCCAGGGCCGCGTCGACGGCAGCGATGACGTAGCCGTGACGAACGATCGGGAACCCCGCCCGGCGCACATCGCCGCTGGTGAGCGCCGCATCGGCGGCATCCGCCTCGAAGGCCTTGCGCGCCTGCTCGAGGAACGCATCGACGGCCGCCTTGTCGTAGCCCTTTTCGCGTCCGCGGGTCTCGGGGAAGGGCGGCGCCGCCGGAGCCGCCGCGGTGTCCGTGTCCGTGTCGGTGTCGGTGCCGGCATCGGTGCCGGCGTCGGAGAGCGTCATGCCACCACCAGGGGGAAGAACGCGAAGTACAGACCGAGCGCGGGCACCGTGGACGGCAGGATCGAATCGAGCCGGTCGAGCACGCCGCCGTGGCCGGGAAGCCACGAGCTCATGTCCTTGATGCCGAGGTCGCGTTTGATCATCGATTCGCCGAGGTCGCCGAGCGTCGCGGTGGCGAGGATCGCCACCCCGAGGATCAGACCAGCCCACCACGGCACCTGAAGCAGGAAGATGCCGAACAGCACGCCGGATGCCACCGCGGCCAGCACCGCGCCGCCGAAGCCCTCCCAGGTCTTCTTGGGACTGATGCGAGGCGCCATCGGGTGCTTTCCGAACATGAGGCCGAACGCGTAGGCGCCCGTATCGGCAGCGACGGCGGTAGCGATCATGGCCAGCACCCACCACTCCCCCTGCTCCTGGCGCAGCAGGATCAGCAGCAGGCTGCCGAGGAAGCCCACATAGAGCTGGATGAAGCCGGAGATCAGCGTGTCGGAAAGCACGTCACCGTAGGTGCGAGCGTCGTCCGAGGCCATCTGTGCGACCAGGCGCCACACGATGACGAAGGCAACCGCGGCGAAGGCGACCGCCCAGTGCGTCCAATAGTCCAGGAAGTACCCCGACAGCACGAGCGCGAGCGCGGCCACGACCTGCGGCACGAGGTCGACACGGCGCCCGGCCAGTTGCAGCGCGCGCCCGAACTCCCACACCCCGAGCACGGCGACCGGCACCGCGAAGACCAGGAAGATCTCCTTGAAGAACATCAGCGATCCGATGACCACGACTCCCAAGGCGAGACCGATCAGGGTCGCCACGATGAGGTCGCGGCCGGTGCGCTCCTTGATCTTCTCGTTGGCGACGTCGAAGTCCGCGCGGGCCCGCTCGACCTGCTGTTCGAACTCCGAACGTGCCGCGCGCAGATGCGTCGTGAACTCCGCTGCAGGGTCGGCGGAAGGCCGGCGGCCCTCCGAGCGCCGCAGGGGTGCTTCGGGCGGGCCCTCCGGGTCGTCGGACGGGTCGGTCATCGTGGCCTCAGACTTCGAGCAGCTCGGTCTCTTTGCGCTTCAGCGCCTCGTCGATGGC
>NZ_JANJFJ010000324.1:0-5023 GCF_024626565.1 Microbacterium sp. zg.Y909 | reverse complement strand
AGCGCGTACCCGGCGCGGCGCAGCCGCAGCGCCGCCAGGGTCGCGGTCGGCAGCCACACGCCCATGTCGTGGAGTTCCGCGGCTCGCCCCCGCAGCACCTCGCCGACGGGCCCGTCCATCACGGTGCGACCCCCGGCGTCGAGGACGACCACGCGGTCGACGAGGCTGATCGCGGCATCCAGGTTGTGCTCGATCAAGACGATCGCCCGGTCGCCCGTCGCGGCGACGTCCCCCAGCGCCCGGTAGAACTCCTCGATGCCCTGGGGGTCGAGGTTGGCGGTCGGCTCGTCGAGCACCAGCAGCTCGGACTGCAGCGCCAGCGCGCAGGCGATCGCCAGGCGCTGGCGGCCGCCGCCGGAGAGGTGGTCGGGGTTCTCGGCGCGGCGCTCCCACAGCCCCACCCGGCGCAGCGCCGACTCGGCGCGGGACAGCACCTCGGGGGCGGGTACCCGCAGGTTCTCGGGCCCGAAGGCGACTTCGTCCAGAAGCGTCCCCGTCACCAGCTGGGCGTCGGGATCCTGGAAGACCATGCCCACGCGGCTCGCGAGGCGGGCGACGGGGGTGGTGGCGGCATCCTGTCCGGCCACGCGCACACTCCCGGTCACCGCGGCGGGCACCGCCTGCGGGATCAGTCCGTTCAGCGTCAGCGCGAGGGTCGACTTGCCGGACCCGCTCGGCCCGAGCAGCAGCACCACCTCGCCGGGGTCGACCGACAGGCTCGCCGAGATCGGCGCCGACGAGGCTGCGCCCTCGTAGCGCACGCCGAGGTCGCGCACCCGCAGCAGCGGCGGCGCCTGGTCGGGCAGCGCCGCCGGGGTGGACGCGGCGGACTCGTCGCGGGGGGCGGAGGTCACAGGCATCCAGAGTGCAGGGGGAAGGGGGTCCTCCCCAAGGTAGCCTGCCCTAACTTCGCTGCCAATCGCGTTCGCTCAGCGCGCGACGGCGCGGGCGACGCCGGCGTTGCGCAGGCCGCGACCCACGGCGAGCCCGACCGCCGTCCACGCCACCGGTCCCAGCACCGACACGGTCAGGTAGGTCACCTGCGCCCACGGCGCCATCGAGCCGAGGTCGGCGACCATCGCGACGACGACAGCGACGATGGCGCCGAGGATGACCGCCGAGATGAAGAAGCGCCACGGCTGCCACACCCGGTAGCGGGTGGCGGCGGCGACGAGCTCCTGGATGCCGCCGAACAGCAGGGCGGTGCCGATGAACCGCAGCGCCCAGTGCGGCGCCATCGCTGCGCCGACGAGGGCGGCCATGAGGTGCGCGAGGAGCGCGACCCACGGCAGGCGCAGCGCCTCCTGGGCGATGATGCCTGGCAGCACGTGCACGCCGAGGACGATGCCGTAGATGATCGGAAGGCTCGCGATCACCAGCGGCGTCAGCCAGCTGCCGATGGCGGCCATGATCCCGGTGGCGACGCCGATCGCCGCGCAGGTCAGCAGAACGCGCGTCGAGAGTCGGGATGCCGTGGACACCGGTCCAGGCTATCCCGCGGCGCCTTGGCGGCGGGCGTGAGCGAGACCGGAGAAAACCCGGAGATCGCTCGGCGTCCGCTCAGAGCGGGCGGCGGGTTGCCGCCGTAGCGTCGCTCAGATCCGGCGCCGTCGGCGGGTGAGACGCACGCCCGGCAGGGGCGGCGCGGGCACGCGCTCGGCGCCGTGTCCCACGACGTGGCCGAACCGATCGGAGTCGGCCTCCCACGCTTCGCGCGCCTCGACGATCTCTTCGTGGGTGCGGCCGACGAAGTTCCACCACATGACGATGTCGCTCTCGAAGGGCTCCCCACCCAAGAGGAAGAGCGTCGCCGGCCCGTCGGTCGTGACTTCCACCCCGGCAGCGCCCGGCGGGACGTACAGCAGCTGCTGCGGCGCGACGTCGACGGCATCCTGCCCATCGGGGTGCACACGCACCGTGCCGCTGACGCCCGCCAGCCCGTGCTCCCATGCCCGCTCCAGGGGCAGGCGCACGCGGACCCCGGCGTCCAGGCGCAGCTCCGCGCCGACGATGGGGGTGTAGACGGATGCCGGTGACGCGGTGCCGGCGAACGAGCCCATCACGACGGTCGCCTCGGCCCCGTCGCCGAGCGTCACCAGCGGGAGCCGCTCATGCTGTTCGAACGCGGGCGGGCCGTGTCGGCGCGACTCCGGCAGCGCCACCCACAGCTGCAACGCGTCGAGGGGAATCGGGTCGTCGCCGAGGGAGTACTCGGAATGGGCGATGCCGGCGCCGCTGGTCATGAGGTCGAGCGCGCCACGGCGCACGATCACGTCGCTGCCCACGGTGTCGCGGTGGTGCACCTCGCCGGCGAGCGGCCAGGTCACCGTCTGCAGGCCGATGTGCGGATGGGGCTCGACGCGCATCACAGTCGACTGCGGCCCGAAGCGGTCCAGGAAGCACCACGCACCCACCATCGGCAGCTGCCGCTGCGGCAGGCTGCGGTGAACCCGCATGGCGCGCAGGCCTCCGAGCGGCACCTCCCGCGCCTCGAGCAGCAGCACGCCGGTGTCTCGGCCGGTAGCCGGTGGCACATCGGCGGACGCGTCGGCCGGTGCGGCCTCGGCGTCCCAGCGGCTCATGAGTCGGCGTCGTCCGGATCGGTGCGACCGAGGTCGGCCACCAGCGGCCAGTGCACGGTGAGGCCAGGCACGTCGTTCTCCTTGAGATAGGAGGCGACGAAGGGGCACAGCGGCTCGACCTCCTGGCCGCGGGAGGCGACATCCGTCATCGCCTCGGCGATGAGCGTGGTGGCAAGTCCGCGCCCGCGGAACGCCGGATCGATCTCGGTGTGGTCGAAGCGCAGGCGGCCGTGCTCGTCAGGTTCGTACCCGGCGAAGCCCGCCAGCACGTCGCCGACACGGATCTCGTAGCGGCTTTCGGTGTCGTCGCGCATCACGGAGGTGGGGGTGTCGAGCTGGGCCATGGTGGCTCCTTCCGGTCTGTGGTCCCAACGTAGGCGGGTGGACGGATGTTCCGCGAGGTCGGCGGGCAGCCGTTCCTCGCGCGCGTACCGCCGTTCGTCGCGCAACCTCGACCGTTCGTCGCATGACTTCGGCACCGCCCGGACGCAGTCGCCGCCGCGATCTCTACCGTGGACCGACGCAACGTCGCGTGCCCAAGGAGATCCGATGACCTCTCGTTCCCAGACGCCCCCCGACGGCTCCTCGGCGGCCCTCGCCGCCGACCTTCCGCCCGTCGCCGTCCCCGAAGCCGAGCTCGAGCGCGAAGCGCGCTGGACGCTGCCCAAGATCCTGCTGTGGGCCGCGATCGCGCTGCTGGGCGGCCTCGCGTGGGTCATGCTCGCGGTCGTACGCGGCGAGACGGTCAACGCGATCTGGTTCGTGTTCGCCGCCGTCTGCACGTACCTGATCGGCTACCGCTTCTACTCCAAGGTGATCGAGAAGCACATCACCCGCCCCGACGACCGTCGGGCGACCCCGGCGGAGTACCGGCAGGACGGCAAAGACTACGTCCCCACCGATCGCCGCGTGCTCTACGGCCACCACTTCGCCGCGATCGCCGGCGCAGGACCGCTCGTCGGACCGGTGCTCGCGGCGCAGATGGGATACCTCCCCGGCACGATCTGGATCATCGTCGGCGTCATCCTCGCCGGTGCCGTGCAGGACTACCTCGTGCTCTTCTTCTCGATGCGCAGGGGTGGCCGCACGATCGGCCAGATGGCGCGGGACGAGCTCGGTCGCATCGGCGGCACAGCGGCGATCCTCGCCTCTCTGCTCATCATGATCATCATCGTGGCGATCCTGGCGCTGGTCGTCGTCAACGCCCTCGGCGAGAGCCCGTGGGGCGTGTTCAGCGTTTCGATGACGATCCCCATCGCCCTGTTCATGGGCTGCTACCTGCGGTGGATCCGTCCGGGCCGCATCACCGAGATCTCGATCATCGGCTTCGTGCTGCTGATCGCAGCGATCGTCGCGGGCGGCTGGATCGCCGACACCGAATGGGGCGCCGCGATCTTCACCCTCGACCGCACGACCATCGCGGTCGGCATCATCATCTACGGCTTCATCGCCGCGGTGCTGCCGGTATGGCTGCTGCTGGCGCCGCGGGACTACCTGTCGACCTTCATGAAGATCGGCGTCATCGTCATGCTCGCCGCTGCGATCGTGTTCGTGCGCCCGGAGATCACCACGCCGGCGTTCAGCGAGTTCGCCGGCGGAGAGCTGGGGCCGGTCTTCTCCGGTCCGATCTTCCCGTTCCTCTTCGTCACGATCGCGTGCGGCGCCCTGTCGGGGTTCCACGCCCTGATCGCGTCGGGCACCACGCCGAAGCTCATCGAGAAGGAGCGCCAGACGCGCTTCATCGGCTACGGCGGCATGCTCATGGAGTCGTTCGTGGCGATCATGGCCCTGGTCGCCGCGATCTCGATCGACCGCGGCATCTACTTCGCCATGAACGCCTCAGCCGCGGCGACCCTCGGCACCGTCGAGGGCGCGGTCGCCTTCGTCAACGGGCTGGGGCTGTCGGGTGTGAACCTCACGCCCGAGATGCTCACCTCCACCGCCGCGGCGGTGGGCGAAGAGAGCATCATCTCCCGCACCGGCGGCGCTCCGACCCTGGCGCTCGGCCTCGCGCACATCATGCAGCAGGCCGTGGGCGGCCAGGCGATGATGGCGTTCTGGTATCACTTCGCGATCATGTTCGAGGCGCTGTTCATCCTGACGGCCGTGGATGCCGGCACGCGCGTGGCCCGCTTCATGCTGCAGGACTCGATCGGGGTGGTGATCCCGAAGTTCCGCGACGTGTCGTGGCGACCCGGGGTGTGGATCTGCACCGGGGTCATGGTCGCCGGCTGGGGCGCGATCCTGATCCTCGGCGTGACCGATCCGCTCGGCGGCATCAACACGTTCTTCCCGCTGTTCGGCATCGCCAACCAGCTGCTGGCCGCCATCGCGCTGGCCGTGGTGCTGGCCATCGTCGCCAAGCGGGGCAAGAGCTACGCGAAGTGGCTGTGGATCATCGTGTTGCCGCTGGGATTCACGGCGGTCGTCACGATCACCGC
>NZ_JANJFJ010000323.1:0-5029 GCF_024626565.1 Microbacterium sp. zg.Y909 | reverse complement strand
CAGCAGATGAAGCGCGACGCCGTGCACGTGTGCCTCGTCGTGGACGAGTACGGCGGAGTGTCGGGCCTGGTGACCCTCGAGGACCTCATCGAGGAGCTCGTCGGCGAGATCGCCGACGAATACGACGCGCGGGCCGCGGAGGTGGTCGACCTCGGGGAGGGCCGGTTCCGGGTCAGTGCGCGCCTGGGCCTGGACGAAGTGGGCGAGCTGTTCGGCATCGAGCTCGAGGACGACGAAGTGGACTCGATCGGCGGACTGCTGGGCAAGGCTCTGGGACGCGTCCCCATGCCCGGCGTCACCGCCGAGACGCAGGGTCTCGTACTCACCGGCGGCGCCTCGCGCGGCCGTGGGCGCGGGCTCGCGACGGTGTTCGTTGAGCGGGCGGAACCGCTCGAGAACGCGGACGACAACGCCGCGCGTGGTCCGCGCACGGGGCAGATCGCCCGGGCGCGCACCGGCGAGGTGCGGGTCGACCGCCGCGGCGAGGCCGAAGCCACGCAGTCCTCGTAGCGCGCCGCGCGACCCGTAGCGGCGCGCGCACGAGCGCCCCTACTGTTGCGCTACCGGACCAGCCGGACACCGCGACATCGGAGGTCGTCATATGTGCACAGGCGCGAACTACACCACCAAGGACCACTACTTCGGGCGCAATCTCGACCTCGAGTTCTCGTACCACGAGACGGTCACGATCACCCCGCGGAACTTCCCGTTCGAGTTCCGCAAGGTGCCGACGCTCGCAACGCACCACGCCATCATCGGCATGGCGAACATCGCCGACGGCTACCCGCTGTATTACGACGCGACGAACGAGAAGGGCCTCAGCATGGCGGGGCTCAACTTCCCCGGAAACGCCGACTACAAGCAGGAGGACCCGTCGAAGACGAACGTCGCGTCGTTCGAATTCATCCCGTGGGTTCTCGCGCAGTTCGAGAGCGTCACCGAGGTGCGGGCCGCGCTCGCGGACCTGGTCGTGATCGATGCTGCGTTCAGCGCCGAGTTCCCGCCATCGCCCCTGCACTGGATCATCAGCGACAGGGACAGCTCGATCACCGTCGAGAGCGTGAAGGAGGGACTCAAGGTGTACGACAACCCGTACGGGATCATGACCAACAACCCCACCTTCGACATCCAGTCGTTCAACCTCAACAACTTCATGCACCTGACGAAGAACCCCCCGGAGAACACCTTCGCCCCGGAACTGGACTTCGACGTCTACAGCCGGGGGATGGGGGCCATCGGCCTGCCCGGCGATCTGTCGTCGGCATCCCGTTTCGTGAAGGCCGTCTTCACGAAGATGAACTCGGTGTCGGGGGATTCCGAATCGGAATCGATCAGCCAGTTCTTCCAGATCCTCGGATCCGTGGCGCAGCAGCGCGGCCTGGTGGAGGTGGAGCCGGGCAAGTTCGAGATCACGATCTACTCGTCGTGCTGCAACACCGACAAGGGGATCTACTACTACACGACGTATGAGAACAGCCAGGTCACCGGCGTCGACATGCACAAGGAGGATCTCGACGCAACTACACTGGTGGATTACCCCCTGATCAAGGGGCAGCAGATCCATATGCAGAATTGAGAGTTTCGCATCGACGAGAACGTCCACCGCTCCGGCTTCGTCACCTTCGTCGGACGCCCCAATGTGGGCAAGTCCACCCTCACCAACGCGCTGGTCGGCGAGAAGGTCGCGATCACCAGCGACAAGCCGCAGACGACGCGGCGAGCCATCCGCGGCATCCTGAACCGGCCGGACGGCCAGCTCGTGATCGTCGACACCCCCGGCATCCATCGACCCCGCACCCTGCTCGGCGAGCGTCTGAACGATCTCGTGGAACAGGTGCTGGGTGACGTGGACGTCATCGCGTTCTGCGTCCCCGCGACCGAGAAGGTCGGGCCCGGAGACCGCCGCATCGCGGAGTCGCTGTCGAACTACCCGCGCGCCAAGAAGGTCGCAATCGTGACCAAGACCGACGTGGGCAGCCGCGAGCAGATCACCGAGAGGCTGATCGAGGTCGATGCGCTGCGTGAGGACTGGCACGCGGTGATTCCGCTGTCCGCGCTCACGAACAACCAGCTCGACGTGCTCGCCGACGAACTGCTCTCGCTCATGCCGCCGGGACCGGCGCTGTACGAAGAAGGCGTCGTCACCGACGAGTCGACCGAGGACCGCATCGCGGAGATCATCCGCGAGGCGGCGCTCGAGGGAGTCCGGGACGAGCTGCCGCACTCGATCGCGGTGACGGTCGACGACATCGCCCAGCGCGAGGACAGCGACCTCACCGACATCTTCGCGAGCATCGTCGTGGAGCGCGACAGCCAGAAGGCGATCATCATCGGTCACCGGGGTTCACGGCTGAGCGACGTGGGCGCCCGCGCCCGCGCCCAGATCGAGCCGCTGATCGGGAGCCGGGTGTTCCTGAAGCTGCACGTGCGCGTCGCCAAGGAATGGCAGCGCGACCCGAAGCAGCTCGGGCGCCTCGGGTTCTGATGGCCCACCGCTGGGAGGCGCCGCGCTGGGGCCCACCGGAGGGCTGGGAGCTCGTCGACGTCGAGGTCCCGGCGCCCCTCCACGGTGAGGTCACGATCAGGATGGCGGCCGCGGGGATGAACCCGGCGGACGTGAAGCACGTGGCCGCGGAGCGGCCCGGCCTGTCCCTGCCCGTCCCGATCGGGTACGAGGTCTCCGGCGTGCTGACGGCGATCGGACCGGCCACGGAGATCGCCTCCGGCGCCGCCGCGGTGGGTGACGAGGTGCTGGCCTTCCGCATCAGCGGCGGATACGCGACCGAGCTCACCGTCCCTGCCGACGCGGTGTTCGCCAAGCCCGCGTCGCTGACGCACCCGCAGGCGGCGAACCTGCTGCTGGCCGGCACGACGGCATCCGAGCTGCTGCACGTGACGGGCGTCGTGCCGGGGGAGACCGTCCTCCTGCACGGCGGGTCCGGCGCGGTGGGCGTGGCGGTGCTGCAGCTGGCGCGGCGACTCGGCGCCCGCGTGATCGCAACGGCGTCGCCCTCGTCGTTCGAACGGGTGCGTCGCTACGGCGGGGTTCCGGTCGCGTACGGCGAAGGGCTGTTGGAGCGGGTGCGGGATGCCGCGGAGGGAGCCCCCGTCGTCGCCGCGCTCGACGCAGCGGGGACCGACGAGGCCCTGCGGGTCTCGCTCGAGGTCGTCGCCGATCCGTCGCGCATCGTGACGATCGCCGCGACCGGCGAGGCGGAGAGCCTCGGCATCCGCCGCATCGCCGGTGGGATGCCGGCGAGCGCCGCCTACCGTGACGGCGTGCGGTCCGAGCTCATCGACCTCGCCGGGGCGGGGGAGCTCGGGGTGCCGATCGCGGGCGTCTTCCCGCTCGAACGCCTGCACGACGCACTGCAGGTTCTGCTGTCCGGCCACCCCGGCGGCAAGCTGGCCCTCGTCCCCTGACCGGCTCCCGGGTCCGCTGATCCCCTTGCAGAACCGACATTCAGCCCGCCGACCGCAGGGCCGATCGGACCTCCACCACGCCGTCGCCGAACTCCGCGTCGGCGGCATCCTGCAGGGTGCCGTCGTCCCAGACGACGTGCACCTCCACCCGGTCGGAGTCGATGTGGGTCGAGATGGTTCGGGTTCCGATGCGGTCGACGATCTGCTGCCACACGGCGGTCAGTCGCTTCCGCTCGGCGTCATCGGTGACGGTGGCCTCGGGCGCGGGCTCCCGGTGAGCCGCCGGCGTTGGGGTCTGCGTCACGGTGATGCGCTCGCCGTCGTACATCCCCTGCACCGTATAGGTCCCCCAGACGACATCCGCCGCCTGCGCACCGCCGACGCCGTCCCAACTCCACCCCTCGAGTGGGGTCCCACTGCACTGCGGGGGAGAGGAGTCGGCCACAGCACCCAGGCAGAGCACCACCACACCGTTGGCGTCGAGCACAGTCCCCTCGGCTACGACCTCGCCCACGGGCGGATCGGGCCACACCGCGCCCAGCGGCACCGCCGTGGTGTCGGGCGTCGCGGGCTCCGGCGACGCTGACGCTGACGCAGAGCTAGGGGTGGGAGTACCGGAAGTCTCGGGCGCGCACGCAGTGCCGAGTACGACGGATGCCACGAGGATGCCGACGACGCTGAGCATTCTGCTGGAATTCGGCAGGTTCATCACCCGAGCCTGATGGCGTTCTGTCCTGCACGACATCAACGACACGGCATCCTGCTAACATCGACACATGCGCGCGGGCACGCTTCTGCTTCTTAGCTGCCGCGACGAGTCCTCGTTCTAGGGCCCTCTCGTCGCGGAGCTTCTGGTCGGCCCGTATAGCCTTGAGCCCGCCTCCCCGGCGAGAGAAGAAGCGAAGACCATGGACAACACCCAGAAGCCGTCCGGCATGCCGATCCACAAGTACCGGGCATACCAGGACCAGTTCCGCGTCGACCTGCCCGACCGCACGTGGCCGGACAACCGCATCACGACCGCACCGCGCTGGTGCGCCGTCGACCTGCGGGACGGCAACCAGGCCCTCATCGACCCGATGAGCCCCGAGCGCAAGCGCATCATGTTCGAGCTGCTCGTCGGCATGGGCTACAAGGAGATCGAGGTCGGGTTCCCGTCGGCGAGCCAGACGGACTTCGACTTCGTGCGTCAGCTGATCGAAGAGGACCTCATCCCCGACGACGTGACCATCCAGGTGCTGACGCAGGCGCGTGAGCACCTCATCGAGCGCACGTACGAGTCGATCGCCGGCGCGAAGCGCGCGATCGTGCACCTGTACAACTCCACCAGCGTGCTGCAGCGCGACGTCGTGTTCCGCACCGACAAGCAGGGCGTCATCGACATCGCCCTCGAAGGCGCGCGCCTGTGTCGCGAGTTCGAGAAGCGCATCCCCGAGACCCAGGTCTTCTACGAGTACTCGCCGGAGAGCTATACCGGGACCGAGCTCGAGTTCGCCGTCGAGATCTGCAACCAGGTGATCGAGGTCTTCGAGCCGACTCCCGACCGCAAGGTGATCATCAACCTGCCGGCGACGGTGGAGATGGCCACCCCGAACGTCTACGCCGA
>NZ_JANJFJ010000322.1:0-5054 GCF_024626565.1 Microbacterium sp. zg.Y909 | reverse complement strand
TACGGCGCCTTGCGGACGTAGGTGGAGTCCTCATCCCACTCGAAGATCGGGCCGGTCGGCGTCGGCAGCGTCTGCCAGCGCTCGTCGCCGTCGAAGACCGTCGCGTACTGCTTGATGAACTGCTCGCGCGAGATCGACGAGTCGATGATCTCCTGCACCTCGTCGGTGGCGGGCCAGATGTCCTTCAGGAACACGTCGTTGCCGTCGGTGTCCTTGCCCAGCGCGTCGGTCTCGAAGTCGAAGTTCATCGACCCGGCCAGGGCGTAGGCCACGACCAGCGGCGGCGACGCGAGGTAGTTCATCTTCACATCGGGGCTGATGCGACCCTCGAAGTTGCGGTTGCCCGAGAGCACTGCGGTGACGGCGAGGTCGTTGTCGTTGACCGCCTGCGACACCTCTTCGATGAGCGGGCCCGAGTTGCCGATACAGATCGTGCACCCGTAGCCGACGGTGTAGAACCCGAGACCCTCGAGGTCCTTGTCGAGCCCCGACTTCTCGTAGTAGTCGGTGACGACCTTCGAGCCCGGCCCGAGCGTGGTCTTGACCCACGGCTTCTGCTTGAGGCCCTTCTCGCGCGCCTTGCGGGCGAGAAGACCGGCGGCGATCATGACGGACGGGTTCGACGTGTTGGTGCACGACGTGATGGCCGCGAGCGTCACCGCGCCGTTGTCGAGCAGGTAGGGCGAGCCCTCCGGGGGCGTCACCTTGACCGGGTTGGATGCCGGGTGCGTTGAGCCGCTGAACAGCAGAGCGGACTCGGCGTGCTGGTCCTCGTGCTGGTGCGAGACGCCGTCCGCAGACACGGTCTCGTGCTCGACGCCGGGAGCGGTGCCGGGGTCGGAGGCCGGGAACGTGCCCTCGACCTCGACGGCGTCCTCGACGGTCAAATCGGTGTAGTTGAGGATGTCCTGCTGGAACTGGGTCTTGGCCTCCGACAGCAGGATGCGGTCCTGCGGGCGCTTCGGGCCTGCGATGGACGGCACGACCGTGGAGAGGTCGAGTTCCATGTATTCGCTGAAGCCGGGCTCGCGGTCGGCGTCGTGCCAGAGCGACTGCGCCTTCGCGTACGCCTCGACCAGGGCGACGGTCTCTTCCGGGCGACCGGTGAGGCGCAGGTACTCGAGGGTGACGTCGTCGATCGGGAAGATGGCCGCGGTGGAGCCGAACTCCGGGCTCATGTTGCCGATGGTGGCGCGGTTGGCCAGCGGGACGGATGCCACGCCGGCGCCGTAGAACTCCACGAACTTGCCGACGACGCCGTGCTTGCGCAGCATGTCGGTGATGGTGAGCACGACGTCGGTGGCGGTGACGCCGGCGGGGATCTCGCCGGTGAGCTTGAAGCCCACGACGCGCGGGATCAGCATCGACACGGGCTGGCCGAGCATAGCGGCCTCGGCCTCGATGCCGCCGACGCCCCAGCCGAGCACGCCGAGGCCGTTGACCATCGTGGTGTGCGAGTCGGTGCCGACGCAGGTGTCGGGGTACGCACGCAGCACGCCGTCGACCTCACGGTCGTAGACGACCTTGGCAAGGTGCTCGATGTTCACCTGGTGCACGATGCCGGTTCCGGGCGGGACGACCTTGAAGTCGTTGAACGCGGTCTGGCCCCAGCGCAGGAACTGGTACCGCTCGCCGTTGCGCTCGTACTCGATCTCGACGTTGCGCTCGAGTGCGTTGGGCGTGCCGAACAGATCGGCGATGACCGAGTGGTCGATGACCATCTCGGCCGGCGAGAGCGGGTTGATCTTGTTGGGGTCGCCGCCGAGGGCCGTGACGGCCTCGCGCATGGTGGCGAGGTCGACGATGCAGGGCACGCCGGTGAAGTCCTGCATGACCACGCGTGCGGGCGTGAACTGGATCTCGGTGTCGGGCTGAGCAGCGGGGTCCCAGGAGCCGAGCGCCTGGATCTGCTCCTTGGTGACGTTCGCACCGTCCTCGGTGCGCAGCAGGTTCTCCAGCAGCACCTTGAGGCTGAACGGGAGCTTCTCGTATCCCGGCACCGTCTCGATGCGGAAGATCTCATAGTCGGTGCTGCCGACCGTCAGGGTGCTCTTGGCACCGAAGCTGTCAACACTGGACACGCGTGTCTCCTTCGTCGGCCGCGGGAACGGGCAGTACACAGGCCCGCCCTCCATCTTCCCCCGGCGCGGCAGATCGCGGCTAGTGAGGCGCGCCTTACCCATCCGGGGTGACATTTATCTTGATATCAAGATAAATGTATCACTCCGGGCGAGGGCGGTAGAGAGCGCGCGCGGCCAGCCACGTCACCGCGATGAGCGGTGCGAACAGCGGCAGGCCCATGACGAGCTTGAGGGTCCCGAGGGTGGTGACGTCGCCGGCGAAGTACAGCGGAAGCTGCACGGCGAGGCGGGTGAAGAACAATGCCGACCAGGCCAGGGTGAGCCAGAAGAACACGCGGCGCTTACGGGCGTCACGTCTCCAGGCGGTTCCTTCACCCATGAGGTAGCCGGCGGCGAGTCCGATGAGCGACCAGCCGATGAGGGCCGAGACGAGCAGGGCCGTCCCGTACGCGGCGTTCGTGATGAAGCCCGGGATGAAGTTGTCTTCACCGCGCCCGGTGAACAGTGCCAGCGCGGCGGCCGCGGCGGTGGCGATGAGTCCGCCCAGCGCCGCCGATGGCGGGGTGCGCTGAACGAGCCGGATGACGGTGAGCACCAGCGCGAGGCCGACCGACAGCCCCAGGCTGAGTGGCAGGTTCGACTCATCGGTCGAAGGGTCGTAGGTGAGGGTGTAGGTGACGACGAACACCAGGCCCGGCAGCACGGACTCCGCGACGCCCCGCCAGCCGCCCATGGCGTGCCAGACGACGTGGCCGGTCGGTCGCTCCTCGTTCGGGTCCAGACCCGCACGACGTGCGGCGCCGCCGAGCGCCTGCCCCAGGATGTCGCTCGCGCGCGGCTCGGGCTCGGGCGGTGTGGTGCCCGGCCCCTCGGACGGAGTGCTCACGCGCTGCCCGGGGTGGCGGGCATCTTCAGGGGGATGAGGTCCCGCGGCGGCATGGGGCTGCTGCCGCGAACGACCACGAGCGAGCGGAACAGATCCTCCACGCGCGCTGCGGCATCCGTGTCGGAGGTCGCAGCGCCACCGATGACCCCGCGAAGGAACCAGCGGGGGCCGTCCACGCCGACGAAGCGGGCCAGGCGCATCCCCGCGGGCGTGCCGTCGCCGGTTGCCACGACAGGCACCTCGGCGAGCAGCTCCGGGCCGAGGGGACCTTCGCGCTCCTCGACGCGTCCGCCCTGCTGGCGCACCTGCTGGCGGATCTGCTCGCGGGTCTCGTCCCACAGCCCGGTGGAGCGCGGGGCGGCGAAGGGCTGCACCTGAAGCGTCGAGTCGGCGTAGTCCAGACCCACCGCGACGATGCGCTTGGTCTGCTCCTCCACCTCGAGACGCAGATTCAGACCCTCGCGCGGCAGCACCTTGATGCCACCCAGGTCGATGTACGGGCGTACCGGGTTCGCCTCCGACTCGTCGAACGGCCCGTTGGTGGCACGGTCGTCGGGCGCGGCCTTCGAGGCGGAATCGCCCTGCGGGGTTTCGTCGCTCATGCGTCGGTTCCTGTCTTGTCGTAGCCCGTAGAGCCGAAGCCGCCGACCCCGCGGACGCTGTCGGGCAGTTCGGTCATGGGGATGAACCGCGCGCGCGGCACCGGCATGACGATCAGCTGCGCGATGCGGTCGCCCACACCGATGTCGTAGGGCTCGCTGGCGTCGGTGTTCAGCAGTGCGACCTTGATCTCGCCCCGGTAGCCTGCGTCGATCGTGCCCGGCGCGTTGACGATGGTGATGCCGTGCTTGGCCGCGAGACCGCTGCGCGGCACGACGAAGGCGGCATAGCCCTCCGGCAGCGCGATGCGCACGCCGGTGCCGATCAGCGCGCGCTGCCCGGGCTCGAGACGCGCGGCTTCGGTCGAGACCAGGTCGGCTCCCGCGTCGCCGGGATGGGCGTATGCCGGCACCTCGGATGCAACAATGGGGACGTCCACGGAATCGGTCACCACAAGAGGCTAATGCAGAAGACAGAGGCCGGCACGCGCCCGGCATACGCGTATCGCGAGCGGCTCAGTCCCTCGCTCTGGGTGCTTGTGAGCGCCGCGGTGGTCGGCCCGATGGCCGCTCTCGTCCTCACGGCGTTCGACCCTTCGGTGGGCCTGGTCGTGGGAGGCGTGATCACGGTCGCAGTGGTCGCCCTCATGATGGGCCTCTCCCCCGTGATCGAGGTGCGCGACGGCTGGCTTTACGCGGGTCGGGCGAAGATCGAGCTGCGCTTTCTGGGCGACCCTGAAGCCCTCGTCGGCGAGGCGGCGCGCGCCGCACGCGGGCCGGAGCTCGACACGCGTGCGTGGATGCTCGTGCGTCCCGGCATCGACGGCCTCGTGCGCATCCCGCTCGAGGATCCGCGTGACCCCGCCCCGATGTGGCTGCTGTCAAGCAGAACGCCCGACCGTCTCAGCGCGGTGATCCGCGCCGCACGGTCGGGCGTCTGACGGGTATTACGCCGCGCACTCCAGGCACACGGCGCCATCGGCGCCATCGTGGTCGAGCTGCGAGCGGTGCTTCACGAGGAAGCAGTTCGAGCAGGTGAACTCGTCTTCCTGCGGGGGCAGCACCACCACGTCGAGCTCGAGGTCGGAGAGGTCGGCGCCGGGGAGCTCGAACCCCGACGGGTTGTCGGAATCCTCGACGTCAACGGCGCCCGAGAGCTTGTCGGGCACGCGCTCTTTGAGCGCCTCAATCGACTCGCTGTCATCCTCGGTCTTGCGCGGTGCGTCGTAATCGGTGGCCATTCTCGAACGTCTCTACTTCCAGTTCAGCGTGCATGTTCGCCCGATCGGGCGGCCATAGTTTGCATGACGGGATGCCTTTTCGCAAATGCTCTCGGCGGACGCCCAGCGTGCGCCTACGGCCGACCCGTGAAACTCGCGGCGCGCCCTGGATATTCCCGGGTGTGGGGCCGGGGCGTGACACCATGGCGGCACACGGCAGATTGGGAGGCGTGTTTCGTATGGAACAGCTCAAGGTGATCGGCACCGA
>NZ_JANJFJ010000321.1:0-5060 GCF_024626565.1 Microbacterium sp. zg.Y909 | reverse complement strand
GTGTGCCGGGCCGCGCCCATCGCCTCGCCGATGCGCTCGACGATGCCTGAGGCGAGCACGCGGCCGTCCTCCGGCTCGACCAGCTGGTACTTGAACGACGACGACCCACTGTTGACCACCAGCACCACGCTCATGCGCTTGCCTCTCCCTGAGCCTGGATCGCGGTGATCGCGATCGTGTTGACGATGTCGTCGACGAGGGCGCCGCGCGACAGGTCGTTGATGGGCTTGTTGAGCCCTTGCAGCACCGGCCCGATGGCGATGGCGCCGGCCGAGCGCTGCACGGCCTTGTAGGTGTTGTTGCCGGTGTTGAGGTCGGGGAAGACGAACACCGTCGCGCGTCCGGCGACGTCGGAGCCGGGCATCTTCTTGGATGCCACGGCCGCATCGGCCGCCGCGTCGTACTGGATCGGTCCTTCGACCGGAAGCTGCGGCGCGCGCTCGCGCACGAGGGCGGTGGCCGCCCTCACCTTCTCGACGTCGGCGCCTGTGCCGGACTCCCCCGTCGAGTACGACAGCATCGCCACGCGCGGGTCGATGCCGAACTGGGCGGCCGTTGCCGCCGACGAGATCGCGATGTCGGCGAGCTGCTCGCTCGTGGGGTCGGGGATGACGGCGCAGTCGCCGTAGACGAGCACGCGGTCGGCGAGCGCCATGAGGAAGACGCTCGAGACGACCGAGACGCCCGGGCGGGTCTTGATGATCTCGAAGGCGGGGCGGATGGTGTGGGCGGTGGTGTGCGCCGCCCCCGAGACCATGCCGTCCGCGAGACCCATGTGCACCATGAGCGTGCCGAAGTACGACACGTCGGTGACGGTGTCCGACGCGCGCTCGTACGTCATGCCCTTATGGGCGCGCAGGCGGGTGTACTCCTGGGCGAACCGGTCCACCAGCGCGCTGTCGAAGGGACTCGTGATCTGGGCGCCCGACAGGTCGATGCCGAGCTCCAGGGCGCGGCTTCGCACCTCGGTCTCTTCACCGAGGATCGTGAGGTCGGCGATGCCGCGCGAGAGCACGGTGGCCGCGGCGCGCAGCACGCGGTCGTCGTCGCCCTCGGGCAGCACGATGCGGCGGCGATCGCTGCGCGCACGCTCCATGAGGGCGTACTGGAACATCAGGGGCGTCACCACGGTGGTCCCCGCCACTCCGAGCGCCTTCGTCAGCGCCTCGGTGTCGACGTGCTTCTCGAAGAGGGCCAGCGCCGTGTCGTAGCGCCGCTGCGAGTCGGCCGCCAGCCGGCCGCGGGCGTTCATCACCCGCACGGCGGTGTCGTAGGTGCCGAGGTCGGTCGCGATGATCGGCACGGTCGAGCCGAGCCCGTCGATCAGCTTGTCGATCGATTCGGGGAGCGGGAACGGCCCGTTGAGCACGACGGCCGCCACCGACGGGAACGTGCCGGAGGTGTGCGCCAGCAGCGTGGCCAGCAGCACCTCGGTGCGGTCGGCGGGGATGACCACCACGGCCGACTCCGTGAGCCGGGGAAGGACGTTGACCATCGACATGCCGGCCACGACGATGCTCAGCACCTCGCGAGTCATGAGCTCGGAGTCGCCCTTGACGAGGGTCCCCTCGACGGCCCGCAGGATGCCGCGCACCGACGGGGCCACGAGATAGCGGTCTTCAGGGATCGCGCGCACCGGAATCTCGCGGCCGGGCTGGGCGGCCGCCGTGGCCTCGGTCACGGCGGCGATGATCTCGTCGAGCTTTTCGGGGTCGGCCCGGTTGGCCACGACGGCGAACAGGTCGGCGCGTCCGTGCTCGAGCTCAGCCACGGCGAGCGCGGCGATCTGACCCATCTCCGCCGGTGTGCGCGCGGTCGTGGTGCCCAGCTGCTCGCTCTGGCCCTGCAGCGCCCGGCCGCCGATCACCAGCAGCACGGGGGTGCCGAGGTTGGCGGCGATGCGGGCGTTGTAGCCGAGCTCGGCGGGGCTGCCGACGTCGGTGTAGTCGCTGCCGACCACCACGACCGCATCGCACTGGCGCTCGACGGCCTTGAAGCGCTCCACGATGCGCGCGAGTGACGCCTCGGGGTCGGCGCGCACGTCGTCGTAGGTGACCCCCACGCACTCGTCGTAGTCGAGGTCGACGCCGTCGTGGTCCAGCAGCATCTCGAGCACGTAGTCGCGCTCGGCCGTGGAGCGGGCGATGGGGCGGAACACCCCCACCCGCGGCGTCGCACGGCTGAGCGCGTCGAGCACGCCCAGCGCGATCGTCGACTTACCGGAATGGCCTTCGGCCGAGGTGATGTAGATGCTCTGTGCCACCTGCACAGCCTAGGCGGGACTGTCGCGGCCCGTCAGATGGTGCTCCGTGAATAACACCGGTGGTGATCCGCGAGGGGGCGACGCTGCCGCGCGGGAAAAGTAAGACTCTCCGCGAACCCGGCAGAGCCTGGTTACCCTTGCTACGTTTCCGTCCTGGGGGAGTTGGCCTGGATGCCGCCTCGCGGAGAGCTGACACCAGTGTAGCCCGACTCGGCCCACCGCCCTGACGCACGGGGTTACGATCGGGGCAGCGACGCGCCGGCGCGCCGCACCGCCCACCCATTGAGGGGAATGCATGAGTGAGCAGTCTGGGGACGAGATCACCGCGGAATCGTTCGCCCGCCTGACCGAGGCGATCGCGGCTTCTGTCTCCCGCGTGATCGACGGCAAACCCGATGCGGTGCGCTCCGCACTCACCTGCCTGCTCGCCGAGGGACACCTGCTCATCGAAGACGTGCCCGGCGTCGGCAAGACCATGCTGGCGCGCGCTCTCGCGGCATCCGTCGACGCCACGGTGCGGCGCATCCAGTTCACCCCCGATCTGCTTCCCGGCGACGTCACGGGCGTGTCGGTGTTCAACCCCGTCGACCGGGAGTTCGAGTTCAAGCGGGGAGCGATCTTCGCGCACATCGTCATCGCCGACGAGATCAACCGCTCCTCCCCCAAGACCCAGTCGGCGCTGCTCGAGGCGATGGAGGAGCACCAGGTCACCGTGGACGGCGAATCCCACGCTCTGCCGGAGCCCTTCCTCGTCGTCGCCACCCAGAATCCGCTCGAGATGGAGGGGACGTACGCCCTTCCCGAGGCGCAGCGCGACCGATTCATGATGCGCGTCTCGATGGGCTATCCCGATGCCGCCAGCGAGGGGCTCATGCTGCGGCGGCGCGACACGGTGAACCCCCTCGACGCGATCACCCCGGTCGTCGATTCGCACATCGTGCGCGAGCTGATCGGGTGGGCGCGCAGCGTGCACCTCTCCCCCGCGGTGGAGGAGTACGCCGTCGCGCTCGCGCAGGCCACGCGCACCCACGCCGACCTGCGGCTGGGTGCGAGTCCCCGGGCCACCCTGCAGCTCGTGCGCGCCGCGAAGGTGCGTGCGGCGCTCGACGGCCGCCCGTTCGTCATTCCCGACGACATCGCAGCCCTCCTCGTGCCGGTGTTCGCGCACCGCCTCATCCCCACCCGCAGCGCCGGCACGGCCAGGGCGCGCTCGACCACCGATGCGGTCGCGTCGGTGCTGACGCAGATCGCGGCATCGGTGCGCGTACCGCTCACCGCGCGCGCGTGAGGTGACCATGGGACGCCTGTGGCCGCTGACGATCCGGGGCACGGGTGCCATGCTGCTGGGGCTGGTGTGCCTGGTCGTCGCCGCCGACCGGGGGGTCGTCGAGCTGCTGTACGTGGCGATGCTGCTGTTCGCCGTCGTCGCCGCTGCAGTGGTGAGCCTGTACGCCGTCCGACGCGCCGACGGCATCACCCGCACGGTCGAACCCGACGTGCTGACGGTCGGGCAAGAGGGTCAGGTAACGGTGCGGGTCTCGCTGCGCGCGGCGATCGCGTCGGGTCAGGGCATGTGGCGCGACACGCTGTCGCCCGGGCTCGCCTGGCGCTCCCCCACGGACGTGGCGGGTGACGGAGGGCGCGGCGGCGGCGCGGCACGCGGGGTGTTCCCGGCGCTCGGTTCCGGCCTGCGGGGTGAGGCCCACACCGTCGACGTCGACTACCGCATCGTCGGCGCCCGCCGAGGGGTGCACACCCTCGGTCCGCTCACGGTGTCGTCGACCGATCCCTTCGGGCTCGTGCGCCGCACCCACGTGCTGAGCGAGCGGACCCGGGTGATCGTGGCGCCCGAGGTCGTCGATCTGCCGCCTCTGACCAACCTCCCCGGCGAAGCGGGCGGCAGTCGGCACACGTCGTCCAACGAGCTCGGGCAGGGCACCGACAACCTCATCCCCCGCGCCTACGCGCCCGGCGACTCGATGCGCCGCATCCACTGGCGCGCGAGCGCCCATCGCGACGAGCTGATGGTGCGCCAGGAGGAGCAGGAGTCGACGCCGGCGGCCACGGTCGTGCTCGACCTGGCCACCGGCAGGTTCAGCCCCCACGCGATGCGCGGGGCGGGTCTGGACGACGGCTTCGAGTCGGCGCTGAGCGCCTGCATCTCGATCGTCGCGAGGCTCGTGCGGGAGGGCTACACCGTCACGGCGACCGACTCCGACGGCCGGGCGCTGGCCGACCCGCTCGAAGGCGGCGACCTCGCTGCCGTGGAGATGCTCGGCACCTCGTTCGCCACCCTCGTCACCCGCCGCGACGACCATCTGGCCGACCTTGCGCCGCTGTTCACGGGCGGAACGAGCGGCCCCGTGGTCGTCATCGTCGGCAGGTTCGATGTGGCGGATGCCGCGGCCCTGGCCCCGGTCGCCCACCACTCGTCGCTGCCACTGCTGTTCGCGGTGTCACCGGTCGACGACGCGCTGCCGCGCGCCGCGGCCCACGGCTGGCGGGTCGCGTCGATCCCAGCGGGTGCGGACCTCGTGCCGGCATGGCAGCAAGCCGTCGAACGGGAGGCGGGCCATGTCGTCGCTTGACGGTGCACGCCCCCGCCGCAGCCGCGCGCACCTGCGGCTCACCCTCGCGGTGGCGGCGGTCATCGTGGCATCCGCGCTGCCCCTCGTGGACGTGATCGCTCCGGGCGGCTGGCTGGTGGCCTCGGTGGCGCTGACGGCGGCGCTGCTGACGGCCGGCCACCTCGCCCACGCCCGGCGCCTGCCTGCCCTTGCAGCCACCGGCATCCAGC
>NZ_JANJFJ010000038.1:0-22696 GCF_024626565.1 Microbacterium sp. zg.Y909 | reverse complement strand
GCACGGTGAGCACGTCGCAGGGGTTCGTGACGATGACGAAGATCGCTTTGGGCGCCACTTCCAGCAGCTGCGGCATCATCGTCTTCAGGATGCCGGCGTTGGTGCCGGCCAGCTCGATGCGGGTCTGCCCGGGCTTCTGCTTCGCGCCGGCGGTGATCACCACGACGTGCGACCCCTCGGCGACGGAGATGTCGTCGCCGCCGGTGATGTCGCTGGATCCGGTGAACTGGGTGCCGTGGGCGAGGTCGAGCACCTCGGCCTCGACGCGCTCCTTCGCGATGTCATACAGCGCGACGTGGCGCGCCGACCCCCGGATGAGGGCGGCGTAGGCGGTGGAGGAGCCGACGCTGCCGGCGCCGACGACGGTCAGTTTCGAATTCTCGATCGCGGTCATGTGGTCAGTCTTGCAGGGGAGGATGCCGCTGACTACCGGGTGGCCCGACGGAGGTGCCGGCGCTAGGGCGTCGGCGTCGCAGCGCCGGCCTCGGCGGTGGCCGGGCGTGGCGGATTGCGGATGCCGAAGAACGACACGATCCCGCCTGCGGCCATGAGCAGCGCGGTCGCGACCGCCGCCCGATGGAAGCCCTCGAGGTCGAGCGAGCCGCCGACGATAGCGGCCAGCATGGCGATGACGATGAGGCCGGCGACGCGGGAGACGGCGTTGTTGACCGCCGAGGCGATGCCCGACCGCGCCGGTTCGATCGCGCCGAGGATCGCCGCCGTCAGCGGCGAGACGGTCACCGCCAGCCCGAAACCGAAAACCAGCATGCTGGGCAGCACCTGCCACCAGTAGTCGAACTCCTGCGACACGGTGAGGAGCAGCAGCGACCCGGCGGCCATCAGCAGCGGCCCCGCCGTCATGAACAGGCGGGGACCGAGTCGTCCGGCCAGCGCCCCCATCGGGGAGCTCAGCAGCACGAGCAGCACCGTCGACGGAATGGTGGCCAGCCCCGCGAGCGTCGCCGACAGTCCGGCGCCCTGCTGCAGATACACCCCGACCACGAAGCCGTTGAGGGTCAGTGCGCCGTAGATGAACGCGGTGGCCACGTTGCCGGTCCAGAAATTGCGCACCCGGAACAGCACAAGCGGCAGGATCGGGTGCCGTGTCGTGCGCTGACGCACGAGGAAGCCCGCGAACAGCGCGATCCCGAGCGCCAGCGGCATCCAGATGGCAGGCGACGCCCACCCCAGGTTCGGCTGCTCGATGAGGGCGAACACCATGCCGCCCAGGCCCAGGGTGCACAGCACCGCACCGGTCCAGTCGATCGCGGCATCCTCGCGGCGCACGTCGCGGAGGGCCAGGCGGGGGAGCAGCCACAGGGTCACCGCGATCGGAATGACGTTGACCACGAAGGCGAAGCGCCACGACAGGTAGTCGACGAACAGGCCGCCCACGAGCGGCCCGCCGATCGTGGCGGCCGTCGTCAGCGCCGTCCAGACGCCGATGGCGCGCGCCTGGAGGGGGCCGCGCATGTTCGAGGTGATGAGGGCGAGGGAGCTGGGGACGAGGAACGCCCCGGCGGCGCCCTGCACCGCGCGGGCGATGATGAGGGTCACCGGATCCGGTGAGAGGGCGATGGCGACGGATGCCACGCCGAACCCGATCAGCCCGATCCGCAGAACCAGGATGCGCCCGAAGGCGTCGCTCACCGAGCCCGCCAGCAGGATCAGCGAACCGAGGGTGATGAGGTAGGCGTCGACGGTCCACTGCTGCGTGGTCAGGCCGCCGCCGAGGTCCCGGCCGATGGCGGGGAGCGCAACGTTGACGATGCTGCCGTCGAGGAACGCCACGAACGACGCGAGCACCGCGACGGCCACGACCAGTCGCTGCTGCCGGTCCATGGTCTCGGACATGCGCCCACGCTAGACCCGGTGGTGGGGTGTTGGGGTGGCAGTTGCTGTCGCCTGTGGGGGGCCAGAGCGACAGCAACTGCCACATGAACGCGACCGAACGCGTTCAGTGGAGGGTGTCGGATGCCAGGGGGGTGGCATCCGACACCGGGGATCACTGCTGGTCGGCCCAGCTCCAGATGTCATCGCCGCGCAGCGACGCGTCGGCGCCGCCGTCGTTGTAGATGACCTGGCCGGCGAGGTGCGTGTTCTCGGGGCTGGTGAGCCAGATGAGAAGGTTCGCGATCGACTCGGGGGGCTGGTGGTAGTTCAGCGGCATGGGGACCGAGGCATCCACCATCGCCGCGCCCTCGGGCGTCTTCAGCAGGTCGGCGGTCATCGGGGTGATCACGGTGCCGGGGGCCACCGCGTTCAGCGGGATGCCGGCGCCGGCCCAGGCGGGCGTGATCGACTCCCGGCGCACCCAGCGCGACAGGGCGCGCTTGGACGCCGGGTAGACGAGGTAGCCGATCTGGGGCCCCTGGGCGGCGAGGCCCTCGGCGATCTCGAGCGCGCGCGCCTCGTCGCCGGCGAGCGCGGCCTCGACCATCTCGGGGGAGTTCGCCTGCAGCGACGCCATCGACGAGACGACCGCGACGCGCGGGGCGTCGGACTTCGTCAGCGCGGGCAGCAGTGCCTCGAGGAACTCGGTGACGCCGAAGAAGTTGACCGAGATGGTCTTGGCGATCGGGGCCGAGATGCCGGCGCAGGCGATGACCGCGTCGACGGTGCCGCCCGCGAGTTCGACGGCCTTCGCGGCGGCATCGGTGCGCCCTGCGGGCATCGACAGGTCGGCCTCGACGTCGGCGTTTCGCAGGTCGACGCCGATGACGCGCTCGCCACGGTCTCGCAGCAGCTGCGCCGTGGTGGCGCCGATGCCGGATGCCGATCCGGTGACGACATAGGTGCGGGGCATGGTTGCCTCCTTCTTTCCTGGGCCCGGGGGTCGGGGCCGTGGTTCAGGCCGACGGGTCGTCGGACGTGGGTGCAGCGGGCCGATCGGCGTCGGTGCCGATCGCGGCTTCGACGAACCGCGAGGTGAGGGTGGCGAAGCGGCTGCGCTCCGCGGCATCCCATCCCCGCATCGCCTCGTCGACCATCTCGCAGCCGCGCTGGACCAGCAGGGCGAAGACGCGCTCGCCCTCCGGCGAGAGTGCGACGATGCTGGCCCGCCCGTCGTCCGGGTCGGGGGATCGGGTCACGAGGCCCGCCGATTCGAGCCGGACGAGCTGCTTGCTCATGGTGGGCCGGGTCAGTCGCAGATCGGCGGCGAGGTCGCCCGCGCGAGTCGGACCGACCAGGCCCAGGGTGTAGATGGGGCGGATGTCGCCGGCGTCGATGGTCAGTCCCGCTTCACGGGCGACAACGGTCTGCCGCGTGAGCGACGCCCACTGGGCCATCAACTGTGTCAGCGACGTCAGGAGGACCGCCTCCGGAGTGGGGTCCGCCGTCGTCCCATCCATGGTCAGACTCTACGCCGAGTGGTTGCCTCAGGCAACTAAGAGGAGGCTGTCCTGGCCCGGTCGGCTCGATTGGCGGCGTCGGCCCGTCTCGCGTACGATTGTCCGCGGTGACGTGTCCGAGCGGCCGAAGGTGCAACTCTCGAAAAGTTGTGTAGGGTAACCCCCTACCGTGGGTTCAAATCCCACCGTCACCGCCACTGAAAACCCCTGCTGCGGCGGGGGTTTTCTTCTTGTTCGGGATGGTCGTAGTGCAGATCTGGTGCAAGCGACGGCCAGGTCGTCCCAGGGCGTGCACGGGGAGCTCAGCGGCGATGGTCAGGGCGCCAGAGGCAGCTCGAAGCACAGCGACCTGGGCATCGACGCGACGTACGGCTCGTACACGGGGATCGGCGTGAATCCTGCGGCCGTGTACAGCGCGATCGATTCGGGTTGCGGCTTGCCGGTCTGCAGGATGACGCGGCGTGCGCCCTCCGCGCGGGCTCGTTCGATCACGGCGGTCGTCAGGGCCTGACCGACGCCCCGGCGCCGTGCCACGGCGGGCACGATGAGCCGCTTGAGTTCGACGTCCGCGCCGAGGCGGCGCAGCATGACGTGCCCGAGCGGCGTGCCGTCCTCATCGAGCGCGAGGAAGGTCGCGATGACGTCGTCGGGGTGCACGCGCAGGGCCTTCCTGCGCGCCGTGGTGAGTTCGGGGTCCTCGCCGGTCGTCACCGGCCCGTACCGAGCGGTCAGCTCGTCGTCCAGCATCCCGCGCAGCGCGACGGCGCGCGCGTCGTCGACGGGGACCTTCTCGATGCGCACAGCCACGTTCCCATCCTGCAACGCACGCGGCGTCGACGTCGAATGTGAGGATGCTACGGGGCCGCGGCGTGCCGCACTGATCCCCACCGCCGCCGGCGTCCCACGCGGTGCGTCGAGAGTTCCGCCCGCGAGGGGATATCCTCGCTCGGGGCCTTCAGCGCCCCCGTGCCCGGCGCGTCGCCGCCACGTCCTCCGGGAAGAGAAGGTCACACATGTCGGTCGGACTCCTCGCCGTCGTCGACGACATCCTGACGGCCGCGCTCAAAGCCAGCGCGAAGACCGCGGGCGTCGTGATCGACGACGCCGCCGTGACACCTCAGTACGTGCAGGGGATCACCCCCGCCCGTGAGCTGCCGGTGGTGTGGAAGATCGCCCTCGGCAGCCTCGTCAACAAGTTCGTCATCATCATCCCGATCGCGCTCCTGCTCACCGCGTTCGCTCCGTGGGTGCTGCCGTTCCTGCTGATCATCGGAGGCGGCTTCCTCTGCTACGAGGGGGCGGAGAAGGTCCTCGAGTGGTTCGGCAAGCACCACGCGCACGCCGACGACGAGCCGCGCGATGAGAAGAAGCTGGTGCTCGGTGCGGTGCGCACGGACCTCATTCTCAGCACCGAGATCATGCTCATCTCCCTCGCGAACCTGGACCCGGACTTCGGCATCTGGATGACTCTCGGCGCGCTGGTGGTCATCGGTCTCGCGATGACGATCGTCGTCTATGGAGCCGTTGCGCTGCTGGTCAAGATCGACGACGTCGGGCTGCGGCTCATGAAGAGCGCCTCGCGCCGCGTGCGGCGCACCGGCGTGCGGATCGTCGCCTCCATGCCCGCCGTCTTCCGGGTCATCAGCGTCATCGGCACCGTGGCCATGCTCTGGGTCGGCGGCCACCTCGTGATCGCGAATCTCGCCGAGACGCTGTGGGCGGGGCCCTACGACCTCCTGCACTTCGCGACCCACGCGGTCGAAGCCGCGGGTCCCGTCGTCGTCTGGGTCGTGGACACGCTGATCTCCGCTGTGTTCGGCCTCGCGCTCGGGCTGGTCATCGTCCTCGTCATCGCCGGCATCTCCCGCTTGTTGAAGCGCCCCGCGGCCACCGGGTCGCACGCGACCTCGTAGATCTCCTCCCCGGCCTCGCCGCTGTGGCGGATCCCTAGGCGCTCTCGGGGTCCGGCCCCAGCGCAGCGCGCCCGCCGTCGACGGGCAGCACGGTACCGGTGATGAACGCCGAATCGGGCGACAGCAGGAAGGCGACGGCGTGCGCGACGTCCGCCGGGCGGCCGACGTGACCGAGAGGATGCAGAGCCGCCATCTGCCGGTCGACGTCGGGGTGATCGCGCCGATACTCCTCGTATCGTGCGGTCGCGATCGAGCCGAGCGCGACGGCGTTCACGCGGATGCCGCGGGGTCCGTGGTCGACGGCGGTCGCCCGCGTGAGGCCTTCGATCGCCGCCTTCGCGGTCGCATACGGCAGGGCGCCGCGCACGGGGCGCTGCGCCTGGTGCGACGAGATGTTGACGATGGATCCCGGCCGGTCCCGGGCGAGCAGGTGCTGCACGGCCGTCTGGCATCCGACGACGGCCATGTTGAGATTCAGTGCGATGACCGCGCCGATCTCGCCCGGCGCCGCCGTGGCGAGGTCCGCGTCGCGGAACACCGCGGCGTTGTTCACCCATCCGCGCAACGGGGCAAGCGACTCGGCGAGCTCGGCTGCCGTCCGCGCGGCGTCGACATCGCCGGCATCCGCTTGGACATGGTGCACGCCTGGCGCGGCGAGCTGCGGGCGGGCGGGGTCGAGGTTGACGACGGCGTGCCCCGTCGCCACGAGATGCTCCGCGATCGCGCTTCCGATGCCGCCACTGGCGCCGGTCACGACGAACGACGCGGGTGCTGCGTCGTGTGGTCATCTGGTCCTCCTGCCGGTCGAGCATGCTGCTTCCCGTATGGGGGAGCAGCGGGATGGGATGCCTCAGTCCTCGAAGTGAAGCAGACCCCCGGGCCGGCGGTCGAGGAGGCGACAGCGTGCGCCGCGGCGGCAGGCGCCTCAGCGACGGGGGAACGTACCGGGGGACAGTCGCCGCGTGAGCGACGAGTGCTGCCGCGACGCGGGAGATGGTGGACTTCGGCAGGCCGGACCGGCGGGCGAGCTCCGACAGGCTCCCGCTCGAGCAGGTCGCGCTGACGAGCATCGAGATGCGCGCCGAAGCCCGGCCCGCGGCTCAGCGGCCTGAGGTCATCGTGGCCACGATCATGTCGCCGATGAGCCTGCGGTGCGGCTCCTGCAGGGCGGGAGCGAGCATGTCACGGTCGAAGATCGCGGCGAACGTGTGTCGATTCGCCACATGGAAGCATGCGTAGGCGCTGATCATCATGTGCACGTCGACAGCGTCGACGTCGCTGCGGAAGAGCCCCGCATCGACGCCTCGCTCGATCACTTCCTCCAGCAGTGTGATCGCGGTCGCGTTCTCACGGAGGATCGTCTCTGACCTGCGCAGATGCTGCGCCTGGTGGATGTTCTCGATGCTCACCAGCTTGATGAACGCTTCGTGGGTCGTGTGATGGTCGTAGGTTGCCACCGCGATGGTGCGCAGTGCCTCGTCAGCGGGGAGTTCATCGACCCGGATGTCGCGCTCGACCTGACGGATCTGGGCATATACGCGTTCGAGGACGGCGAGGTAAAGTCCCGCCTTCGACCCGAAGTAGTAATAGAGCATCCGCTTGGTCGTTCGCGTGCGCGCCGCGATCTCATCGACGCGGGCCCCGGCGTACCCATTCGCAGCGAATTCGGCCACGGCGACCTCGAGGATATCCTCCTGGCTTCGGATCGCGCGGGGCGTCGTGGTCTGCGCGGCCGCCTCTTCCGCCTCAACCATTCCCCACTCCGAGTGCTCCGCTTTCGTGCTCGATGAGCGAGCGGAAGTGCCGCTCCATCCGTTGCCGGTCGGGACGAACCCCCGTGATGATCTCCATGCTTGCAAAGGCCTGACCCACCGCCATTCTGCCTCCGTCCAGCACCGGAAGGCCGCGTTGCGCCGCCTTGCGGATCAGCTCCGTCTCAAGGGGACGATAGACCACATCCGACACCCAGGTGCCCTCCCCGAGGCACTCCACATCGAAGGCGACTCCGGGGTGATGCGTCATGCCCAGCGGGGTCGCATGCACGACCCCGCTGGCGACCGCGAGGATGTCCCCGAGGTCCACCGCCGGTGTGCAGCGCACCCGTGCTGACGGAAAGAGCTCCTGCAGCGAGTCGGCGAGATCCTGCGCGCGGCGCTCATCCGCGTCAACCAGCCGCAGGTCGACCGCACCGCACATCAGGAGCGCATAGGCGGTGGCGGCTCCCGCGCCACCGCAGCCGAGCTGAACGACCAGCGCCAATGAGGCGCGGGGAAGCCCGGCGACAAGGCCGTCTCGATAACCCATCCAGTCGGTGTTGTAGCCCATGGTGCGCCCCTCGCGCAGCAGGACGAGGTTCACCGCTCCCAGCCGCTGTGCGTCATCGTCCGCCTCGTCCACGAGCCGGTAGGCGATCTGCTTGCAAGGATGGGTGATGTTCACGGCGTCGTACCCCTCGGCGACGACGTCGGCGATCAGGGCTCCCAGGTCCTCAGGCGCCCGACCCAGGGTGAGCAGATCCAGAACGCGGTACTCGTAGTCGAGCCCGAGCGCGGCGGCCTCCACCTCATGCAAAGACGGAGTCAGCGATGAGCCGATCCCTTCCCCGATGAGTCCCACCAGGTGCTTGGCCTGCGCGCGCTCCGTGGCGGCGCGCGTCCTCATGCGCATTCCACGACGCGGCCGTCGCCGGCTGCCCGCGCGGCGCTCGGACTCTGGCGCGGTGCAGTCCGCTTCTCCACGGGTGCACCGGTCAGGCGGCGCGTCACAGGGGACATTCGCATGACATCCTCTCGAGTGCCGGCGCTGGCGCTCATCTGGGGTCGAATTCGGCGTTGCCCCGAAACGTACTAACCAGTACGTTCGCATTACGGGGTGATCAAAGCCGATTCAACCCTGTGGAAGAGGATGCTCGATGTCGAGTCTCGCCGAATGGAACGCACCCGACACGGTCGCGCAGGCGCCGAAGTCGCTGCTCGGAAGGATCATCGCGGTGTTCGACGCGGTGAAGGAGTCTGACGGGTGTGCGTCGATCACCGATATCGCCGTGCGGACGCGACTGCCGAAGTCGACCGTGTCCAGACTCGTGACCGAGTTGACCGGTCAGCGGTACCTCGCCCGGACGGACGAGGGGATCGTGTTGGGCCTTCGTCTGTTCGAGCTCGGAGCGCGGGCGAGTCTGCCACGCCGTCTGATCGGCGCCGCCGCACCCGTCATCCGGAATCTTCGTGAGACCACTGGAGAGCGGGTGGTCCTTTGGATCCAGCAGGGCGACGACATGGTGTCGCTGGCCGCCGTTCCCGGTCGACTTCCGACGTTGCCGACCGTGGCGGGGATGAGGTCGCCCGCACTGACCACCGCCAGCGGAAAGGCGTATCTGGCGTTCTGCGATGATCAGCGCATCGTGAACCGCATCAGCGCGCCACTCGTCGCCGTCGCCGCTCGCAGGTTCCGCGAGGAGCTGACGCACGTGCGCGCAGCCGCCGTGGCGATGGACATCGAGATGTCGTACCCCGGCATCGCGGCTGTGGCGAGCCCCGTCCTCTCGCCCGATCGCGTTGTGCTCGGGGCCATATCGCTCGCGGGCCCCAGCGATGGGATGGACCCCCACAGCGTCGCGCCGTTGGTGCGCGCCGCCAGCAGCAACGTCATGCGGCGCCTGGCGGCGGCCTAGGTCATGCGGTCTGCGGCATGGACCAACGCGGTCAGCGTGCTCGATCGCATCACGGCGGTTTTCGACGCGTTCGGGGAGTATGACGAGGGCTTGGGGGTCTCCGAGCTCGCGCGGCACGCGAACCTTCCCAAATCGACCGTCTCACGCATTGCCGGCGAGCTCGTCGAGCAGGGGATGCTCGACCGCGAGGGCGATACGTTCTACCTCGGAGCGAGGCTGTTCGAATTCGGGCAGACCGTTGCGGAGCCGCGGAAGCTGCGTCACTTCGCGTACCCCGTGATGGCTGGGCTGCGAGACCTCACTTCCCAATCCGTCCAGCTGGCGGTGCTCGACGGAACGGACGTCGTCTTCCTGGCCATAGCGCGAAGCGAGCCGGCGATGCGTCCGCACGCGAGGATCGGCGGACGACTCCCCGCTCATACGACGGCCGTCGGAAAGGCCATCCTGGCCTTTTCTCCGCCGGATGTCGTCGAACGGGTCATCCGGGGTGGGCTGGTCGCGCGAACGGCGCACACGATCACGGACGCCGATGCGCTCTCGCGGGAGCTGCTGCACATCAGAGGAGCGGGCGTGGCCGCAGAGCGGGAAGAATGCGTGATCGGTCGCTCCTGCATGGCCAGTCCGGTCGTGTCTCCAGGCGGTGAGCCCTTCGCTGCGATCTCCGTCGCGGGAGCGTCCGCTGACATCAGGGGAGATCACCTGGCAGCAGCCGTGCGAGCCGCGGCGGCGAGCCTCTCGCAGCGAGCCGCCGTGGTCGGTCGCATGGGCTGAGCGCGATCGCGGACAGACGTGTGGGGGTGGATGCCGCAGGCACCCACCCCCACACCCCCCGGGTGCGTGGCGTCAGCCGGCCATGTCGCGGATCGCCTCGTAAGCGGTCAGGGTGTCGCCGGAGTAATAGCCGCCGAAGAATTCCTCGGCCTGGCTGATGAAGGCATCCATGTCGATGTCCTCCTTCTCGATGACCGTGTACGCGTCGTCGCCGCGGTACTCGTCCAGGATCTCCTCGGTCGACTCCTCGACGCACGCGCGGTTGTCCGGGCGGATGTCGTGGAGAGTCTGCTCCAGCAGCGCGGCCTGCTCGTCGTTCATCTTGTCGTAGGTCTTGTCGCTGACGATGAGCCAGTGGATGCCGATGTTGTGATCGTTGAGCACGATCGTGTTGAGCACTTCGTCATAGCTCGACGAACGCGTTGCCACGATGGGGTTCTCCTGCCCGACCGCGATCCCCTGCTGCAGCGCCGAATAGACCTCCTCCACGGCGACCGAGACGGGGCTGGTCACCCCCAGCGCCTCTGCGTTGGCCAGGAACTGCGGCGAATTGGGGAACCGGATGGGTGCGCCGCCGAGGTCAGCAGGGCTCCTCACCTCGAGGTCCTTGGTGGTGAACGTCCGGTTCCCGAAGAACCAGCCGTCCACGATCCTCACGCCGGTGGCCTCGTGAAACGAGGAGAAGAGCTCTTCGGATCCTTCATCGATCCACTTGAAGGCGTGATCGACGTCGTCGAAGGCGTAGGCAGCGTCGACGACCCCGATCGGCTCGAAGGTCGAGCTCAGCGCTGACGCGCCCTGCAGATCGATGTCGATGTCACCGGCCTGCACCAGCGGGAATCGATCCGCGTCGGGGCCGAGCTGGCTTGCGGGGAAGAGATCGACGGTGAAGCCCATGTCGGCGGCCTCGAGCGTCTCCTTCAGGACCTCGACTCCGCAGTAATAGTTGGGTGTCTGTTCGTTCTGGCTGGTCGCGACGGTGAGGGTGACCGGTGCGCTCGCCTCGCCCGGATCCGCGTCGGTGCTGTCCGGGGTGTCTGTGTTCCCGCCGCCGGCACAGCCGGTGACAAGGAGCGCTGCGGCGACGCCTGCTGCGGCGAAGCGGCTGCGACGGAACGATCGGGTGCTGCCCATGTGGCTCTCCTCTTTCATGCGCACGCCTTCGTGCGAGTGCGGCTGGGGGACGCGGCGCTGCGTCGTGTCGAAGACGTTTCGGACCGTCGGGCGGTCCGCTTCGTCTACCGTGCCACGTTGCAGTACTCCGGCAGTGCCGACTCTGACCGAGTTCGAAAGGTTCGCAAAGCGGTGTCCCGACGAATGGAACATGCGCACGCCGGGCGGGGCGCGGCACGTCGCTGAGTGGAACGCGCCCACCTGCAGGCGCGTCGGTGTCCTATCGTCGCCGCCACAGGAGGCTTCACGCGAGCGGCTGGGGGCGACGATGGCAACCGGGTCGAAGGACGTGCGCATAGCGGTGATCGGCGCCGGATTCATGGGACGTCAGCACATCGAGTTCATCCGCGGCTCGGCGCGCGCGGAGCTGGTCGCCGTCGTCGATCCTCGGGCGGCGGCGCGGGAGGGGCTGGGCTGCGCGACGTTCGGCGAGACCGGTCCGATGCTCGAATCCGTGACACCCGACGCCGTCGTGGTGGCCAACCCGAACGCGGCCCACGTGGACACGGCCGAAGAATGCATCGAGATGGGCGTTGCCGTGCTCCTCGAGAAGCCCGTGGCGGGCTCGTACACATCGGCCTTGCGGCTCGTCGATGCGGTCGAGCAGCACCGTGCGCGTCTTCTCGTGGGTCATCACCGCAGGCACCATCCCGCCGTGGCGCCGGCGCGCGCGGCCATCCGCGCCGGCGAGCTCGGATCGATCGTCGCCGTGAGCGGGCTGTGGGCGGCTCGCAAGGACGACGCGTACTTCACGGACACGCCTTGGCACAGCGAATCCGGTGCGGGGGTCACTCTGATGAACGTCGTCCACGACCTCGATCTGCTGCGCCATCTCTGCGGCGAGCCCGTGGAGGTCCAGGCGATGTCGAGCAGCCGCGCCCGAGGGCTCGAGGTCGAGGACACCGTCTCGCTGAGTCTTCGGTTCGAGAGCGGCGCTTTGGGCAGTTTTCGGGCATTCGATGCGGGGGCCTCCCCTTGGGGATGGGATCAGGCGACCGAGGAGACCTCCGCCTTCCCGTTCATCCCCGACACCGACGCCTACCGGATCGTCGGCACACGTGGTGCGTTGTCCCTGCCCGACCTCGCCACGTTCACCTATCGCGCGACCGTTTCCCCCGACTGGCATTCGCCCCTCTCCCGCACGTACCTGCCTTCAGGGCGCGGGAACTCGTTCGAGGCGCAGCTCGACCACTTCATCGACGTGGTGCTCGGAGCCGCGGAGCCTTTGGTCTCCGCCGCCGACGCGGCCCGCACGCTGGCGCTCCTCGAGGCGATCGAGCTGTCGGCCAGCACCGGCGCGACCGTCGACCTCGCCGGCTTCCGAGCCTCCCGGGCCGCGTCCGTGGAGCGCTGACCCGGGGAGCGCCGGTGCGCGGTCAGGCCGGTGCGGGTGCGGCGAGACGGGCGGCCGCGCGAATCGCGAGCTCGTACCCGTACGTCCCGGCGCCGGCGATCACGGCGTCCGCGACCGAGGAGATCAGCGAGTTGCGGTAGACGGCGTCGCGTGCGTGGATGTTCGTGATGTGCACCTCGACGACGGGCGTCTCGAGCATGCGCAGCGCGTCGAGCAGTGCGATGGACGTGAAGCTGTAGGCGGCCGGGTTGATCACGACGACGGCCGCCTGCCGGACGGCGTCGTGCACCCAGTCCACGAGCTGGTGCTCCGCGCTGGTCTGCCCGAAGAAGAGGTCGAAGCCGAGCTCCACGGCTGTGCGCCGGCACTCGGCCTCCACGTCGTCGAGGGTCGCGTCTCCGTAGAGGCCGGGTTCTCGCAGCCCGAGCATGTTGAGATTCGGCCCGTTGAGCACGAACAGCCGTCCAGGCACCATGCCTGATTTCGTATCCGCCACGGCGGCGGGCTACATCAGTCCGAGCAGCGTCGGCAGCGCCGTGACGATGACGGGGAACAGGGTGAGCAGCAGCAGCACGATGCCGAGAGGGATCAGGAAAGGGAGGATCCCTCGAAAGAGCTCTCCCATCGGACGCCGCGTGATCGAGCCGACCACGAAGAGAACCGCGCCGACTGGTGGTGTGAGAGACCCGATCATCAGGTTGAGGATCATGATGACGCCCAGCTGGACGGGCTCGATTCCGTATTGGCCGATGATCGGCATGAGGATGGGCACGAGCACCAGGATCACCGGAGCCGCCTCGAGGGGGATGCCGAGGAGGATCAGCAGCACGTTCAGCAGGAGCAGGAAGACGATCGGGTTGTCCGTGATGCCCGTCAGCCACTCGCCGAGCGCGCGGGTCACCTGCTCGCGGGCCAGCACCTGGCCCATGAGGTTGGATGCTCCGAGGATGAGGAGGATGCCGCCGGAGATGACGACCGTCTCCTTCGCCGACTTCCAGAAGACCCGCCAGTTGAGCGTGCGGTACATGAGGCCGAGGGCCAGCATGTACACCGACGCGATTCCGGCGCTCTCGGTGGGGGTGAACCACCCGCTGAAGATGCCGCCGAGAATGATCACCGGCAGCATCGCGGGCCCGATCACGCGGACCGCCGCCCGACCGAGCATGCCGCCGTCGAACGGGCGACCGCCCGCGATCTCCGGGTGTCGGCGAACCCAGATGAAGATGTATCCGGCCAGTCCGACGGCCATCATCATCGCGGGAATGATCGACCCGGCGAACAACGCGCCGGTCGAGATGGAGGCGGTCGCAGCGAAGAGGACGGCAGGGATGCTCGGGGGCATGACCGTGCTCATCAGCGAGCCGGATGCGGTGAGGCCCGCCGAGAACCCATAGGGGTAGCCCGACTTGAGCATCTGCGGAACCTGCAGCTTGCTGGTCGATGCCGCGTCGGCGAGGGCGGAGCCGCTGATCCAGGAGAAGCCGATCGCGGTGCCGAGGTTGACGTAGGCGAGATTGCCCGGCAGCCGCGGAAGCAGCGCGCGGGCCAGGTCGTAGAGCCGGGTCGCGATCCCCAGGTTGTTGGCGATGCTGCCGACGAAGATGAACAGCGGCACGGCCAGCAGCGGGAAGCTGTTGATGCCGTTGACCATGGAGGAGAGGGCGTATCCCGCTGACAGGCCCTGGCTGTAGAAGTACAGCAGGCTGGCGGCGATCATGGCGAAGGCGACAGGAACCCGCAAGAACAGGAACACGACGAACAAGAGGATGTAGAGCCAAAGGTCCACGACTCAGATCTCCATCTCGTCGATGTCGAGCTTGCGCTCCGGGCGGGCGGCGAAGGGAATCTTGAAGGCGGACTGCACGGCGGCCGACAGGAAGCCGACCAGAGCGAACACGTACAGCACACCCATCGGCACGTGCATCGCGGCGCTCAGCCTCCCCCACTCGGTGTCGATCTTCACCCACGCCTCGTAGGCGAGCGCCAGGCTCGTGAGCACCATGATCACGGCGGACACGACACGCAGTGCCACGAACCACCGGGTCGCGGCGAGCATCTCATCGAAGATCTCGAGCACGATGTGGCCATTGCGCCCCACGAGATAGCCGGCGGTGATGAAGGTCAGCGCGATCATCGACAGGAGGGCGAGCTCGCCGGCTCCCACCCAGCTGACGGCGGGGAAGTATCGTCCCAGCACCTGGTACATCACGCCGAAGACGATCAAGGCGAACAGCGTCACGCCGACGGTGATCTCGATGGCGGAGAGCACCCTGATGACGACGGGGTCGGGGGGAACCCCCTCGTTCAGCTTCGGTTCGGTGAAGAACGTCCTGGTGGGCGGGAAGATGGAGTCCTCGAGCGCGGGCTCCTCCGCGGCAGGAGGCTCAGCGCCCTCCGCGCGGGGAGGATCCTCAGGCGCATCGAACGCGCGCTCTTCGTCGGTCATGACGTCACCTCCGACGTGTCTGGCCCCATTGCCGATCTCCTTGCCGGTCCGCAGGCGGTGCGTGCTCAGATGCCACGCCCCAGAGACTCTGGTCTGCCTGCAGGGGGCTGCATAGCCGAGTCTCGCCGAATGGGACACCGGTCCCGCAGCGACACGACGACGGTGCCGGGGCATTTCTGCCCAGTGGGACGGGCTTTGTCGGCGAAGTCCGCGTGTGAATAGCATGCGATCGGCGTCAGAGCCGACGGACGGAGTTGTCATGACCGCATCTACATCGAAGGCGCTGTCGAGCGAGCAGGAGGCTGAGCTCGACGACGTGTTCGCCCGCGCCCAGGCGGCGCTGAAGATCATCGAGACCTACGACCAGGAGCGCGTCGATCGCCTGATCCGCGCCGTCGCGTGGGCGGTGGCGAACCGTTCGGCCTTCCACCGGCTCGTGGAGATGGGGATCGAGGAATCCGGTCTCGGCGACTTCGGCAGCCGCATGAACAAGCGCATGAAGATCCGCGGTGTGCTCCGCGATGCGCTCCGCTCTCCCTCGGTCGGCATCATCGAGGAGGATGTCGAGCGAGGGCTCGTCAAGTACGGCAAACCCGCGGGCGTGATCGGGTGCGTGGTCCCCACCACCAACCCCGACCTCACTCCTGCGGGCAATGCGATCTATGCCATCAAGGCGCGGGACGTCGTGGTGTTCTCGCCGCACCCGCGCTCGAAGCGCACCACCTTCGAGACGGTTCGGCTCATGCGGGAGGCGCTCGAGGCCGAAGGCGCTCCGGCCGACATCCTCCAGTGCATCACGCTGCCGAGTCTTGCGGCATCCCAGGAGATCATGCGTCGCTCCGACCTCGTCATCGCCACCGGTGGCCAGGGTCTCGTGCGCGCCGCGTACAGCTCCGGAACGCCTGCGTACGGTGTGGGGGCCGGCAACGCGACCGAGTTCGTCGACGAGACGGCGGATCTGGCGGAGACGGCACGCAACTGCATGCTCTCCAAGACCTCGGACTTCGGTTCGGGATGCTCCGCGGACGGCAACGTGCTGGTTCCGCGGTCCCGCTACCAGGCCATGCTCGAGGCGCTCGAGGCCGAAGGCGGATATCTCGCCGATGCGCAGCAGCGCGCGGCCCTGCAGCGGGTGATGTGGGATGCCGACGGCCATCGGCTGGCCGACACCGTCGCGGTGTCGCCGCAGGCGCTCGCCCGGGCGGCGGGCTTCGAGATCCCCGAAGACCGGCGGTTCATCGTCGTCGAAGGCGACGGGATCGGCGAGGAGCACCAGTTCTGCAAGGAGAAGCTGACGACCCTGATGGCCGTTCACGCCTACGAGGGGTCGTTCGAGGACGGAGTGGAAGTCGCGCGGCGGCTCTACGACATCGGCGGCAAGGGCCACTCCTGCGGTATCGCGTCCACCGACGACGCCCACATCGACTACTTCGCCCGGCACATGCCGGTGTCGCGGATCATGGTCCGCCAGCCCAACTCGAAGGCCAACGCGGGGTCGTTCACGAACGGCATGCCCATGACGTCCTCGATGGGCTGCGGAACGTGGGGTGGGAACATCACGTCGGAGAACGTGTCCCTTCGCCACTACCTCAACACCACCTGGGTCTCGCGCACGATCGCCGAAGACCGTCCCTCCGACGAGGCGCTCTTCGGCGACTTCTACGATCCCGCGCTCGAAGCGGCCGATGCGGATGCGGTCTCCGCCGCATGAGCGCGTCCCTGGACGGCGACGCTGCCGTCACGTCGCCGCAACCCGACGCCGAAGCCCTCGTCGCGGAGGCTCGGCAGTGGTGGCACACCGACATCATCGACATCCATCCCGGCGAGATCGCGCTGCGCGGCTACCCCATCGAGGAGCTCATCGGCAACGTCGGCTTCGTCGACACGATCTGGATGATGCTGCGGGGAGAGCTGCCGTCACGCGCCCACGCCGCCTTGCTCGAGGCGGCTCTGGTGGCATCCGTCGATCACGGACCGCAGGCGCCGTCGATAGCGATCGCGCGGATGGCCGTGACCTGCGGCCTCCCTGTCAACGGTGCGATGGCGTCGGCGATCAACGTGCTCGACGACATCCACGGCGGTCCCGGGCAGCAGTGCATGGAGCTGTACCTCGAGATCGATGCGGAGGCGGGACCCGTCGGCTCCCTCGATCAGGCGGTCGACCGGGTGCTTCAGCGTCGGCGGGATGCCGGCGAGCGGTACGTCCCCGGCTTCGGGCACCGGTTCCATCCCCTCGACCCCCGCACGCCCCGGCTTCTGTCGCTGGTCGACGACGCGGTCGCCGAGGGCGCCGTCGGCGGCAGGTTCGCCGCCATCGGCCGCGCGGTCGCCGACGCGATCAGCGCCGGCAGGTCCGCGCCGATCCCGATGAACGTCGACGGCGTCACCGCGATCATCTACTGCGAACTGGGCCTGCCTCCCGAGCTCGGGCGCGGCGTGTTCATCCTGGCCCGCTCGGTCGGCATCCTCGCCCATGCGAGCGAGCAGATGACTCAGGGCGGCCGCATCAAGGGCCCGCTGCCGAAATCCCTCGGCTACACCTACACCGGACCCGCCCGCAGGTCGGTTCCGCGCAATGACGACGATGGAAGGACCCGCTCATGAAGGATCTCGTCTCGACCCAGATCACGCGCTATCTCGAATCGCGGGACGTGACGCACGTCTTCGGCCTGTGCGGTCACACGAACATCGCGCTGCTGGCGGCGCTCGAGAAGAGCGACCGCATCGCGTTCGTGAACGTGCGCCATGAGCAGATCGCCGCGCATGCCGCCGACGGATACGCCCGCGCGACGAAGCAGACGGCCGTCGTCCTGACTCACCTGGGCCCTGGGCTGACCAACGCGGCGACGGGGGTGGCCAACGCCGCCCTCGACTCGATCCCGATGGTCGTCATCGCCGGCGACGTGCCCTCGCACTACTTCGGCAAGCACCCCCACCAGGAGGTCAACCTCCACGCCGATGCCGCGCAGTACGAGATCTACCGCCCGTTCGTCAAGCGTGCATGGCGGGTGGACAAGCCCGAGCTGGTCGCGGAGGTGCTCGACAAGGCGTTCACCCTCGCCGCGAGCGGGCGCCCCGGCCCGGTGCTCGTCGACGTCCCGATGGACGTCTTCTCGGCCGACGTCGACGTCGCATCGTTCGACCGGGTCATCAGCGGCACGCGCGCTCTCGTGAAGCCGAGCCTCGACGAGGCGGCCGCCGAGCGCATCGTGCAGAACCTCCTCGACGCCGATCGCCCCGTGCTCTACGTCGGCGGCGGGATCATCGGCGCCGGTGCGTCGCCGGAGCTCGCGGAGTTCGCGGAGCATCTGTCGCTCCCCGTCGCGCACAGCCTCATGGGCAAGGGCGCGATACCGGACGACAATCCGCTCGTGCTGGGCATGACCGGGTTCTGGGGCACGGCCTTCACGAATGAGACCACGCGGACAGCGGACTGGATCCTCGCCCTCGGCACCCGGTTCGCCGAAGCCGATTCGAGCTCGTGGTATCCGGAGTACACCTTCGACATCCCGGCGACCAGGCTCATGCAGATCGACATCGATCCCGCCGAGCTGGGTCGCAACTATCCGCTGGAGATCGGCGCGCTCGCCGACCTCAAATCCGCGCTCGTGGTGCTCCTGCGCGTGGCGCGCCGACTGGCGCCCGAGGGTGTGCAGAGGCCCGAGCTGGTGGCGCAGATCGCCGCGAGCCGCGACGAGGTGAGGCGCCGCAACGTCGAGGCGCAGTCCTCTGATGCGTGGCCCATGCGCCCCGAGCGCATCCTCTCCGAGACCCGGGAGGTCCTCCCCGCCGACGCGATCATCACCACGGACGTCGGCTGGAACAAGAACGGCGTGGGGCAGCAGTTCGACATCCTCACTCCCGGCACCTTCCTCACCCCCGGCGGCTTCGCGACCATGGGGTTCGGGGCGCCGGCCGCCGTCGGCGCGAAGATCGGATGCCCGGACCGGGTGGTCGTGTCGCTCGTCGGCGACGGAGGGTTCGGCCAGAACCCCGCCGTGCTCTCCACCGCCCGCGAGGAGAACGTCCCGGTCGTCTGGGTCGTGATGAACAACAACGCGTTCGGCACCATCGCCGGTCTGGAGAAGGCGGCGTTCGACACGACGTACGGAACCGTGTTCGGAAGCGCGGAGGACCCGATGTACACCGACTTCGCCAAGATCGCCGAGGCCTACGGGGTCACCGGGATCAGGATCCAGTCCGCCGCCGAGTTCAAGCCGGCCCTGGAGCGCGCCATCGCCGCGGGCGAGCCCGTGGTGATCGACGTGTCGATGGTGAACGTGCCCACCCCGACGACCGGCCACTGGAACATCCTCGACATCTACTCCCCGGGCGAGACGATCGAGCACGTCGCCACCCACTGACCGGCAGATCGGCGGTTCGACCATGACGATCACCCCGCGCGCACGCGACGTGCTCATTTCGACCGTGTGCTTGGCGGGCACGCTCGAAGACAAGCTGAACGCCGCCGCCGAGGCCGGGTTCGGCGGCGTGGAGATGCTCGAGTACGACCTCCTCATGTCGTCCTGGTCCCCCCGGCGCCTGGCGGCCGAGGCTGCCGGGCTCGGCCTGGCGGTGGACGTGTACCAGCCGTTCCATGTCGAGACCGTGCCGGCGGAGGCGTTCGAGCGTCAGCTGCGCAGGGCGGAGCGCAAGTTCGACCTGCTCGGCGAACTCGGCGCGCGCGTGCTCGTGTGCTGCTCGGAGAAGACCACGGAAGGGCTGGACGACGAGGAGCGCGGGGTCGCCCAGCTGCGCACGCTTGCGGAGCGGGCTCACGCACGAGGGATCCGGCTGGCCTACGAAGCCGTGCCGTGGGGCCGGGTGCGCAGTCACGCGCAGGCGTGGAAGCTCGTCGAGCGGGCCGACCATCCGGCGTTGGGGCTCTGCCTCGACAGCTTCCACGTGCTCTCCCTCGAGAACACGTCGGCGGCGCTCGCCGGCATCCCGACCGAGAAGGTCTTCCACGTGCAGCTCGCCGACGCGCCGCGCCCGAACATCGACGTGCCGGAGTGGAGCCTTCACCACCGCCTGTTCCCGGGGCAGGGGTCGCTCGACGTCGCGGGCTTCCTCGCCCACCTGCAGGCGACCGGCTACGACGGCCCCGTCGCGCTGGAGGTGTTCAACGACGTCTACCAGCAGGAGGATCCCCGGCACGCCGCGACGGACGCGATGCGCTCGATCCGCGTGCTCACCGAGGCGATCACGGCGGCGTCGGGCGACGCACCCGCCGCACCGCCGTCCGCGTCCGACCTTCCGCCCGCGCCTCACCTGAACGGCTTCGCCTTCACGGAGCTCGCCGTCGACGACATCTCCGGACCGCTTCTCTCGCGCGCCCTGCGCGCCCTCGGCTTCGCGCACACCGGTCAGCATCGCTCCAAGCCCGTGCAGCTGTGGGAGCAGGGCGGCGCCCGAGTGCTGCTGAACTTGGGGCCCGAGAGATCCGTCGCCCCGGCGACGGCGGCCATCAGTGCGCTGGCCGTCGAGAGCGCCGACCCCGCGGCCTCGATGCTCCGGGCGGAGAGCCTGCTGGCATCCAAGCTCGCCCGGCCCCGTGGCCCGCACGAGGCGGACATCGCGTCGGTGGCGACACCGGGCGGTGCGGCGCTGTTCTTCTGCGACTCCGACGCCGGCCGCACCTGGCTGACCGACTTCGACCCGACAGGGGAGCTGCTTCCGGCATCCCCGCTGCTGCGCGACATCGACCATGTGGCGATCACGGAGGCCATCGACGAGTTCGATCAATCCGCCCTGTTCTTCCGAACGGTCCTCGGGCTGGTCGACGGCGTCTCCGGTGAGATCACCGCGCCGTTCGGTCTCGTCCGCACCTGGTCCGCGCGCGATCGTGACGGGCGCGTGCGGGTGGTCCTCAGCACGACGCCGCTGCGCCGCGGGGATTGGGCGCCCGCCGTGTCCAGCCCGCAGTACATCGCGTTCTCGACCGATGACGCGATCGACTGCGCCCGTGCCCTGAGTGAACGCGGCGCCTCGATCCTCCGGATCCCCGACAACTACTACGACGACCTCGACGCCCGGCTCGATCTCGCGCCCGGATTCGTCGACCTCCTGCGCGAGCACTCCGTGCTCTACCACCGTGATGAGGGTGGGGCCGTACTCCACTTCTTCACCGAGATGGTGGGCTCGCGCGTCTTCTTCGAAGTCGTGCAGCGCATTGACGGCTACGACGGGTTCGGCGACCGGCACACCGTCCCGCTGCGCATGGCCGCCCACCGTCGCCAGCGGATGCGCACGCTGGGCAGTCCGCCGTCCTCGGGGTCGGGCGAGCACCGGCGCGACTACTCGCTCGCGCACCTGACCGCACTGAGCCTGACGCCGCCCGAGCTCGTCGATGCCGCCGCGTCGGCGGGGTACCGCTACGTCGGCCTGCGCATGACGAAGGTCACGACGCAGGAGCCCCACTATCCGCTCGCCTCCGACCCGGCGCTCATGCGCGCGACGAAGACCCACCTCGCCGCGACGGGGGTCGGGGTGCTCGACATCGAGCTCGCCCGCATGACCTCGGGGGACAACCCGCGCGACTTCCTGCGCTTCCTCGAGGCGGGTGCCGAACTCGGCGCGCGACACGTCATCACCCAGCTTCCCGACGCGGACTTCTCCCGCAAGACCGACCGCTTCGCGGAACTGTGCCGGCTTGCCGCCCCCCTCGGGTTGACGATCGACCTCGAGTTCCCCTCCTGGACAGAGACGCCGAACCTGACCGAGGCCGTGCGGGTGCTGCGCTGCGCCGACCAGCCGAATGCGGGGCTTCTGATCGACGTGCTGCACTTCGCGCGATCCGGTTCGAGCATCGCCGAGCTGCGCGACCTGCCCCAGGAGTGGTTCCACTACGCGCACGTCTGCGACGCGCCGGCGGAGACACCCGAGACGACCAGCGGATTGATCCACACGGCGCGCTTCGAGCGGCTGTTCCCCGGCGAGGGAGGCCTCGACATGCGTGGCATCCTGTCGGCGCTGCCGGACGGCATCCCGTACGCGCTGGAGATTCCGCGCGCCATGCTCGTGGCTCAGGTCGGGCCCAAGGAGCACGCGCGCCTCGCGATCGACGCCGCGCGGCGCCACCTCGACGCCGTGGACGCGCTCGTGTGAGCCCAGGGCCCAGGAATCGGACGCCGCCCGGGGTCGTCGCACCGCTCAGCCGGATGCGGCCGTGATCGACCTGCCCGCGTATGCCTGGCCGCTGCTCGCCCTCGGCGCCGTCATCGTCGGCGTCTCGAAGACCGCCCTGCCCGGCTCGGCCACGCTCGCCGTGGCCGTCTTCGCCGCCCTCCTGCCCGCGCGGACCTCGACGGCCGCCCTGCTCGTGCTGCTGATCGTCGGGGACGCGCTGGCCTTGGCGCTGTACCGGCGCCACGCCGACTGGAGGAGCCTGTGGCGCCTCGCGCCGGCGGTGGCGGTGGGGATCGCGGTCGGCGCACTCTTCCTCGCGCGGGCCGATGACGTGCTGGTGCGTCGCGGCATCGGGGCGGTGCTGATCCTCCTCGTCGTCGTGACCCTCGTCCTCCGACGCACGCGAGTGCGCGCCCCCGGCGGACGGGCGGCGCTGGTGGGGTACGGCGCGCTGGGGGGATTCACCACCATGGTGGCGAACGCGGGCGGTCCGGTGATGTCGCTGTACTTCCTCGCCGCCCGCTTCGATGTGCGGTCGTTCCTGGGGACGGCGGCGTGGTTCTTCGCGATCGTCAACGTCGCGAAGCTGCCCATCGTGGTCGGCCTCGGTCTGTTGACGGCCCCCGTGCTCTGGCTGGATCTTCTGCTCGTGCCCGCCGTGCTCGCCGGAGGGCTGCTGGGGCGCGTCATCGCGGGGCGCATGACGCAGCGGTTCTTCGACGGTGCCGTCCTGCTGCTCACCGCAGTGACGGCGCTCTGGCTGCTCGCAGGGCCGTCGTGACAGCGCGCCGCGGCGGGTGTCAACCCGGTTGAGCGGATGTCGGCTGCGCCGCACCCTTGACGCAATCCCAGGAGGACACCATGAGCGATCTGAACATGCCCCACGAA
>NZ_JANJFJ010000320.1:0-5063 GCF_024626565.1 Microbacterium sp. zg.Y909 | reverse complement strand
ACGGCGCGGCCGCCGTCGACCCGGGGACGAGGGGGCCGGCGTGGGAGCGACGGACCACGCCGTCGTCACCGGAGGCGAGAAGGTGCTGCATCGCCTCGACGGTCTCCCGCGCCACCTGCTCGACGGGTATGCGCACAGTGGTGAGGCCCAGCAGATCCGCGCCGGGAAGGATGCCGTCGCACCCGGTGACGCTGAGGTCGCGGGGAACGTCGAGGTCTGCCGCCCGCGCGGCGCGCAGCACCGCCAGCTGACGGTAGTCCGAGGGGCACAGCACGGCGGTGATCCGTCGGGAAGAGGCCAGCGCGACAACCGCGTCCACGCCGTCGTCCGGCGCGGCCGTCACGTGCACCGTCTCGACCTCGACGCCGATGGCCTCCAGCCGCTCACGCATGGCGCTGGCTCGCACATGCTCGGGGAAGGATGCCGCGGGGTCGGTCGCCAGCACCGCGACCCGGCGGTGCCCGAGGGAGTGGACGTGGTCGGCGAGCAGAGTGCCGTGGGCGTGCTCGTCGTAGGCGACCGAGTGCACGCGGTCGCCTACGGCGTCGCGGCCTGCGCGGATGATCGGCACCTGGTCGGCGAAGGGGTCCAGCTGGCTGCTGGTCACGCCGCCGGTGGCGACGATGAGGCCGGCGACCCGCATACCCAGCAGCCGCTGCAGGGCGGTGACCTGCTTCGTGCCGCCGGTATCGGCGCCGATCGTCACGGTCACAAGGTCCAGCCCGCACCGGTTCGCTTCGTCCTGCAGGCACGAGAACAGCAGGCCGTAGGCCGGGTTGCTGGCGTCGCGCAGCAGCAGCCCGACGGTGCCGGTGCGTCCGGCGGCGAGTTCTGCCGCCATGGTGTTCGGCACGTAGCCCAGGCGCTCGCAGATCTCGAGAATGCGCGCACGGGTCTCCTCGGCGAAGCGTCCCTCGCCCTTGAGCGCGCGGGTCGCGGTGGCCCGCGAAACCCCCGCCGCCGCGGCGACGTCGCTGATCGTCACCCGCAGAGGCGGGCGGTCGGGCACGTCACTCACGCGCGCGCTCCCCGGCCTCCGGGGTCGCCGTCGCCGTCCACCGCACCGGCGGCGGCCGCGCGGGCAGTCGGAGCCGCTGCGGCCGACTGCGCTGCCCGGCGTCGCGCGGCCCGCCCGGGGCGGCGCGGCGATCCGGCGCTCGCCCCGCGGCCGTACACGAAGTACATGACGAGACCCATGATGATCATGAGCAGCACGGTGTAGACGAACGTGATCGGCATCGCGTCGAGGTTGTTCTCGCCACGCGTGCTCTCCTGGATCGCGACGCCGAGTGGCTTGTACAGCGGGTGATAGAGGAAGATGGCCGCGTCGTAGTCGTCGAGCAGGCTGTTGAAGTTCAGCGCGGTGATCGCCGCCGCGGTGGGGAGCACCAGCGGGATGATCACGCGGCGGAACGCCGTCAGCGACTTCGCGCCGAGGATGCGGGAGGCATCCTCCAGCGAATCCGGCACCGACGCGAACGCGGCCTTCAGCAGGCGCAGCGTGAACGGGATCTTGATGACGATGTAGGCCACCAGCAGCAGCACCGGGGTGCCGGTGAGCACGGCGCCTGCGACCCAGCCGTTGGGGCGGTCGAAGGTCATGACGAGCCCGAGGGCGATGAGCACCGTCGGCAGGATCCACGGGATGTGCAGCACGTACTCGATGAGCGACGTGACCGGGTTGCGGTAGCGCTGCAGCACACGGGCGACGAACAGCAGCCCGACCACGACGATCACCGAGGCCACCGCGCTGTAGACGACGCTGACGATGAACGGCCGGATCGCTCCCGGCGTGGTGAACACCGTGATGTAGTTCTGCAGCGTGAAGCTGTCGAGGGTGATGCTGCCGGCGAGGATGCTTCTGGCGTCGACGAAGGAGAACAGCACGATCAGCACGACCGGGATCAGGTAGATCAGCCACACGAGGTACGCCAGCACATGCACGACGGCGTTGGCGACCGGGTTGGGGATCGGCTGCTTCTGGATGGGCGTGGCGACCTTGGCCACAGAGAAGTAGACGCCCGACTTCTCGGCGCGGTTCATGATCGCCAGCAGCACGATCGTCGCGAGACCCAGCACGATCGCCAGGAGCGCCGCGATGTCGCGTGTCACCGGGCTGCGGGAGAGGTCGACGATGAGGGGCGCGACGGTTTGGAAGTCCGGTCCGCCGAGCACGAGCGGCGCCGTCAGCGCACCCAGTCCGATGAGGAAGGTCAGCACGGTCACTGCGAAGAGCATCGGCCGCATGACCGGCAGCACGATGCGCCGAAGGATGCTCCACGTCGACGCGCCCATGAGCTTGGCGGCCTCGATCGAGGCGAAGTCGATCTTCGCCAGCGACGAAGACAAGAACAGCATGTGGTTCGTCGTCGTCGCGAAGGTCATCACGAACACGACGGCGAAGTAGCCCGAGAACCAGTCACGGTCCAGGTCCGGCCAGATGTTCAGCGCCAGGTTGGTGACGAACCCGAATCGGCCGTAGATGAAGTTGTAGCCGGCGGCCAGCACGATGCCGCCGTAGATGAGGGTCGTGGCGTACCCGAGCCACAGCAGCCGCGACCCGCGGACGCGGAAGTACTGCGTGACCAGCACGATGAACACGCCCACGATGTTGACCGTGATCGACAGCGTCACCGCCAGCAGAAAGCTGTTGCCGAGCGTGCGCATCGCCCGCTCGCTGCCGAGCAGCTTCTCCACCGCGCGCACACTGAACTGCCCCTCGGGGAAGAAGGTCGTCCCCAGCAGCGAGAGGTTGGGAAGCACCAGGAACGCCGCGGCGAACCACAGCACGGCCACGCCGGTGACCCACACGAGGGGCGAGCGCACCATGGCGCGCGCCTGGCCGGAGCCGCGTCGGCCTCGCCGGCCGGCGCGAACCGGCGGCACCGGGGCAGCCGCGGCCGGAAGCTCGTCCGCCTCCGGCGGCGGGGGAGCGGTGAAGGCCATGTCAGGCTCCCGGGTACTGCAGGACCCAGCGCGGATCGATGCCGAGGGTGACCTGCGTCCCCGGCTCCCACCGCTTCGCAGCGGCGGAGCCGGGCACACTCACGCGCAGCTTCGCGTCGTCGACCGCGACGGTGTAGACGCTGTGGCTGCCGTGGTACGTGCGCCCTTCGACGGTGCCGTCCACGGGCAGGACGCCATCGGTGGCCCCCCACGCCGGAGCCCCCACCGCGACGGCGACCTTCTCGGGGCGCACGTAGCTCTCGGCGTTCTCGTCGAGAACGGGCAGATCGGATGCCGCGTCGCTCGCGGCAGCGCTTTCGCGCAGTCGCCGCAGCACGGCGGGGGTGAGGCGATTGCTCTCCCCGATGAACCGGCAGACGAACGAGGTGGCGCTGCGGTCGTAGATCTCCTCGGGGGTGCCGACCTGCTGCAGCTCACCGGCATCCAGCACCGCGATGCGGTCGCTGAGGGTCAGCGCCTCCTCCTGGTCGTGCGTGACGTAGACCGTCGTGACGCCGACCTCGCTCTGCAGCTGCTTCAGCTGCTCGCGCAGCTGCACCCGCAGCTTGGCGTCGAGGTTCGACAGCGGCTCGTCGAGCAGAAGGATCTTGGGGGTCAGCACCAGCGCGCGGGCGATGGCCACTCGCTGCTGCTGACCCCCCGACAGCTCCGAGACGTTCTTGTCCAGTTGCGCCGACGCCAGACCCGTGCGGTCGGCGATCTCGTCGACGAGTCGGCGCTGCTCGGCCTTGGGGGCCTTTCGCACCGCCAGCCCGAACGCGATGTTGTCGCGCACGTTCATGCTCGGGAACAGGGCGTAGTTCTGGAACACCATCCCCACGCCGCGCTTCTCGCTGGGCACGTTCGTGACGTCGCGATCGCCGATGACGATGCGTCCCGCCGTCGGCTGGATGAAGCCGGCGAGCGAGCGCAGCGCGGTGGTCTTGCCGCAGCCCGAGGGCCCCAGCAGGGTGAAGAACTCGCCCTCGCGGATTTCGAGGTTGAGCCCTCGCACGGCGCGGTGGTCGCCGAAGGTGACGTCGACGTCGTCGAAGCGGATCACTGCCTGTGCCTATCGCCTTCTCAGCCGATGTACTCGAGGGTGACCTTCTCGACCCAGTCGCCGAGGTGCTCGCTGACGAGGCCGAAGTCGATCTCCTGGCGGGGGATCTCAGCCAGCTGGGCCACCACGTCGGGGTTGGCCTGCTCGACCGCGCCCTCGTTGACCGGCATCGCGTTGAACTCGGCGGCGAAGGCGCCCTGCACCTCGGCGCTGCCGAACCAGTCGATGAACTCCTGGGCGCGCGTCTCGTTGGCGGCGCCGTTGATGACGGCGATCTGCTCGGTCACGTAGGGCACGCCGTACTCGGGCACGACGAGGCCCGTGGCCGTGCCGTACTCCGCGTCACGGGCGGCGATGCCACTGGAGGGCAGCACGCCGAAGTCGACCTCGTCGCGGGTGATGCGGGCATAGAGGTCCGTGCCCTCGACGACGGGGGAGCCGTTGGCGTAGTACGACTTGACGATCTCCCAGCCTTCGTCGCTGACGCCCAGGTCGCCGTCCTCGTCGAGGTGGCGGGTGAGGATGCCGGCGAGCACGAGCTGCGGCGTCGCCTGCCCCAGCGCGGGGTTGACCTCGTACCGGCCCTGGTAGGCCTCGTCGGTTGCGAGCTCTTCGATGTCCTCGGGAGCGTCCGAGACGGCGTTCTCGTCGTAGACGGTGACGATGGCCTGCTGCACGAGCGGCCAGTATGCGCCGTCGGCGGGATCGCCGGCGTCGGCGGGCACCTCACCGCTCCAGCTCGGCTCGTAGGCGACGATGGCGTCTTCGGCCTTCAGCTGCTCGAAGAACATGTTGTTGAGACCGAACACCACGTCGCCGACGGGGTTGTTCTTCTCGGCGATGATGCGGTTGGTGAGATCGGCGCCGCCGAGGCCCACGATCTCGATGTCGAAGCCGGCCTCTTCGGCCTGCGCCTGGATCCACTCGCCGCGGCCATCGGAGTTGGAGTTGGTGTAGACGATGAGCGTCCCGTCCGACGAGCCGGTGTCGCCGGCGTCGGTCTCGGTGTCGGCGTCCCCGCCGGCGCACCCGCTGAGAGCGAGCACGGCGACAG